>JAAXGF010000101.1 GCA_012267605.1 Alphaproteobacteria bacterium
CCAGGCAGCGCGCTGGCTGTCGTTGATCTCGCCGAGATAGAGAATGTGGCGCTGAACGACCCGGCGGCCGCGGACCCGGACGTTCTCCACCACGCTCCAGTAGCGGTGCTCCTTGCCGTCTTTGAAGCGTCTCTTGCAGCGCACGAACATGGGCAAAGCGTCCGGTGCTTTGCCAGCCAGATCAAGGGGGTAGGTCGGCACTACACGCCGTTCTGGAGAAGCAAAGCCCGGAAATCCGCCACTTTCCGGGCCGGAAAATCGTCACATTAGCCGAAACGCGTGCCGAGTTGCGGAAGTCGGGATAGGTAGTGCTGCGCCGAGTAACTACCATGACGGCCAAGTTGTTTTCTCGGAGATCGCCAAGAAAAAGCCCAGTGATATCCGCGTCGATCTCGGAAGTGGGCTGTTGACGACGATCTGGTTCAACGCCTGGCTCTACCAAAGCAACAAGCAGACTTGGGCCGGTCTGGCCGAGGCCATCATCCGTGGCCTGAGCGATCGGCTTGGACCGGTCGAACGTGAAAAGTTTCTATTGCGCCTTCATCTCTCCCGCATCAATGCCGACACCGTCCGGCACCGATTCTACGATGCCGCCTTCCAGCGGTTTGTTACTTACCTACGAAAGGGCCTCAGTTGGGCCATCGGTGTCGTGGCTATTGCGACCGGCACGGTAATTTTTCTCGCTGGTGAGTGGCTGGGCTTGCCGGCTCGTGGTTTGGATTTGGCATTGATCGGAAGTGTCGTTACGGGCTTGGCCACCGCGCTTATCGGGTATGGCACTGCCCTGCTGAAAGCCAAGGCCGAACCGGCGCGAATAAATCTCTCGGATTTTGTGGACGTTCCCGATTACAACGCCGAACTGGGCTTCGTTCACCAGGTCACACAAGATCTGCGCAACGCGCTCGACATACTGCCTAAAATTAAAGACGAAGATGGCCAGGAGCATCCTGCGCCCCTGGTACTGTTCATCGACGACCTCGACCGGTGCTCGCCGGCCAAGGTCGCCGAGGTGTTCGAGGCGATCAACCTGTTCATCGGCGGTGAGTTTCCGAATTTTTTCATCATTTTGGGGATCGATACGGAGATTGTCGCTGCGGCCCTCGAGGAAGCGCACAAGAACGTGGTGAAGCATTTGCCGACTTATAGCCGCCGCACCGCAGTGGGCTGGCGGTTCATGGACAAATTCGTACAGTTGCCATTCGTCATACCACCCTTGGAACCTGAAGCGGTCGGAAAGTATGCTCGCCACCTGTCGGTGGCTGAAAGCCGCGCCGTGCGCCGCGACCAGCACCGGGCAGCCCAATTTGATCGGGCAACGGTGGCGGAAACGATCACGCAGTCCACATCGAAGGGATTGTCCGACGAGAAAATCGCGGAGACCGTGGCGCAGACGCTGGCGGAAAAAGGTAAGCTTGAATCTCAGGACGAGCGCAAACACATCGCCTCAGAGATGTTGGAGAGCTACAAACGCAGAAAATTTATTGGCGATCAGGCGGAGCGTCAGCGCCACGACAGCCGAGATATTGAAGAGCTTCTTGAGCAGGCAACGGAAGATTTTTCGAATAATCCCCGGGAATTGAAGCGCCTTGTCAACGTATACCGCTTCTACGCTAATCTTCGGCTTGCACGGGAGGCGCGCGGCCTACCGGTGCCCGCCATCGACCAGCTGAGGAATTGGGTCAAGCTGTCGCTGGCGTGGCCCGAGGTTGTTCGTTGGGTGCGGCGTAGCCGTACCGAGTGGGAAACGCATGCCGACAAAACGAAAGGCGATACGGGAGTAGGCCAACGCCTAAAGACCCTGGAGGACTTGGCCAAGGAACCGGTGCGTACCACGGTCAATTCAGAAGGCAGTACCGAAACGTTCGATCCAGGAATGGCGGACTGGATAGAGGGTTTGTC
The DNA here is from genome assembly GCA_012267605.1 of Alphaproteobacteria bacterium. GTDB lineage: Bacteria > Pseudomonadota > Alphaproteobacteria > JAAXGF01 > JAAXGF01 > JAAXGF01. The sequence goes on from JAAXGF010000101.1 coordinate 1,900, forward strand.
CCGGCTCACCGGCCTACAGCCAGCGGATGCCCCCTGGCTTGAGGAGGAGCGTTTACTACGGTTCTTCCGGGACATTGCGACAGGTCCAGACAGCGCGCGGTTGTCGGCAGGGGCCGGCAAGGGCTTTTGGTGATCCGCGATATTACGCGGCCCCAGCTCTATTCCCAGATTGGTTTGCCGGAGCCGGGGAGGCCGTAGCGCGGCCATTTGTCGTTGACCAGGTCAATTATTTCATCGGTCATGCGGATCTTACGGCCCCAAGGACGCTTTGTTTCCGGTGCCATCTTAGTCGTTGCGTCGAGGCCGATCTTGCCGCCCAACCCGGACTCCGGTGAAGCGAAATCGAGGTAGTCGATGGGCGTGTTCTTGACCACGGTGATGTCACGCGCCGGATCCATGCGGGTGGAGATTGCCCACATAACCTCCTTCCAATTCCGGGCATCGATGTCATCATCGACAACGATCACGAACTTGGTATACACAAACTGACGCAGGAACGACCAAACTCCCATCATCACTCGTTTGGCATGACCGGGGTACGCTTTGCGCATCGACACCACGGCAATGCGGTATGAGCACCCCTCCGGCGGCAACCAAAAGTCCACGATTTCCGGGAACTGTTGGGTGATCAGCGGAATGAACACCTCATTGAGCGCAACGCCAAGAACTGACGGTTCGTCTGGCGGTTTGCCGGTAAAGGTGCTGAGGTAAATCGGCTTGCGCCGCATGGTCAGGGCGGTGACAGTAAACTGGGGAAAGCGTTCGATGGCGTTGTAATACCCGGTGTGATCACCGTACGGACCCTCATCGCCGTAGGTCTCAAGCGAGACCTCGCCCTCGATTACGATCTCCGCCTGAGCCGGGACTTGCAGGGGCTGTGTCTTGCAGTCGATGAGGTCAACTTTAGTGCCGCGCAGCAGACCGGCAAATTGATACTCGGAAAGGGTGTCGGGGACAGGCGTAACCGCCGCTAGAATGGTCCCGGGATCGGCACCAATCACTGCAGCGGCGGGCAACGGGGCTTGATTTTGTTTTGCCCATCTCGCGTGGTGCTGGGCACCTCCCCGGTGGGCTAGCCAGCGCATAAGCGTTGTGTTCTTGCCGGTCACTTGCATGCGGTAGATGCCCAGATTGAAAGCATCGCTCTTGTGGTGCCCCGGCCCCTTTGTCACAACCAATGGCCAGGTGATGACCGGTGCCGGTTCTTCTGGCCAACAGGTTTGAATCGGTAAACTAGTAAGGTCGATATCGTCGCCGCGCAGCACCACCTCTTGGCACGGTGCCGTGCGCACAATTCGCGGCTTCATCGCCATCGCCGTCCTGAGCAGGGGCATTAGTTCGAGGGCTTCGCGCCAACCGCCCGGAGGTTCGGGTTGTTTGAGAAACGCCAGGGTTTCGCCGATGCCACGCAACTCCGATGGCTCGCGGTTCATTCCCCATGCGACGCGTTCAACAGTTCCGAACAGATTGACCAACATCGGCATATCGAACTGTTTGCCGTCGACCACGTTTTCGAACAACACCGCTGGCCCTTGTTCTGCTAATAGCCTGGTTTGGATTTCGGTTATCTCCAGTACGGGAGACACCGGTTCGCTGACACGCGTGAGCCGTCCGGTGCTTTCCAGCCGTTCAATGAAATCGCGTAGTGACTCATATGCCATCCTCCCACCTCACCCGAAGCTACGCCGGACGTCAAGAACTCAGGGTTTGCGTCGGCGACGCGCCCGCGCTATATGGCGCCCACCCCCGATCAACCAAAGGGCTATCCATGGAAGGGCTGACCCTTGCCCACGGATTTGAGTTTGGCGACCTGTATAGCCGCGACGGTTTGACGCGGTTGGACCAACGATTTTGCGCCAGTCTCGCTGCCGAGGATGCGGCAGCGCACGACAGGCTGATGGCGGCCCGAGCCGATCCGGCGACTCTATCGGAGAAGACCGCATCCGATTTGATCGTCGAATTGGCGCCACTGGTCGAGGAGTTTATCGCCGAACTATTCGGCATTCGTGCTGAAGCGGCAAGTCTGGCGGCGGACCACGTGGCCTTAGCGCCGCTCTATCGGTGCAAGCGGCTCTTTGTTCAGCGTCGGGCGGTGAAGGCGGTATCGGCCGACGAGGTCGAGGGCCTAGACGGCGATGCGCTTGAAGCGGCGCTCACGCCCCATCTCGGCGGACCATTGACCGAACGACGTTTCGCAGAACGGGTGCTGGAATGGCTTGATGACGAGGCGGCTCATGGGAAAGCATTGGCGCGAGCCGCGCGATTTGCCGCTTGGGCGACATTAAGTCGGGCCGGCCGCGCCCGGTTCAAGGCCGGTGTTCTGTTCAAGGTTCCCGGCAAGTTTTCCCCGGAGCATTTGATCCCAGTCGAGACCGAGGTGATCGACGGGGTTACCATGTTGCGCTTGCCCGAGGCTGATCTACGCCGCCGCGAGGGGTTTGCCCTGACCGACTCGGGCTTCGACCTGACGCGGGCACTCGACGCTGCGCACTACTGCATATTTTGCCATAACCAGGGCAAGGATTCTTGTGCCAAAGGATTGAAGAGCCGCGACGGGGCATTCCGCAAGAGCGCCTTCGGTGTCACCTTAGCCGGTTGTCCCCTGGGCGAGAAAATATCCGAAATGAACTTGGTCAAGTCCCAGGGGCACAGTATTGGCGCATTGGCCGTTGTCGTCATTGACAATCCCATGGCGGCGGCGACCGGGCATCGCATTTGCAACGACTGCATGAAATCGTGCATTTATCAGAAGCAGGATCCAGTCGACATTCCGCAGATTGAAACTCGCACCCTAAAGGATGTCCTTGGCTTACCCTGGGGTTTCGAGATTTACAGTCTGCTGACGCGTTGGAATCCCCTCGATTTTTCCAGGCCGTTGCCGCGGTCGGCAAGCGGCCGGCGAGTCCTCATCGCCGGTTTGGGCCCGGCCGGGTTCACGCTAGCGCACCATTTGTTGAACGATGGACATGCCGTCGTTGCGGTGGATGGCCTCAAGATTGAACCCCTTCCGCCTGAAATCTGCGGTGTCGACAAGCACGGCGGCCGCGCCGATTTCCGCCCGATCAAGGATACCGCCGAATTGGCCCAGTCCCTGGATACCCGGCTCATGGCCGGTTTCGGTGGTGTCGCCGAGTATGGCATTACCGTGCGCTGGGACAAAAACTTCCTGACCCTCGTGCGGTTAATGCTCGAACGAAGGCAACGGTTCGCCATGTTTGGTGGTGTGCGTTTCGGTGGCACGATTACCACCGAGGATGCCTTCGCCCAGGGATTCAACCATGTCGCCTTGGCCCTCGGCGCCGGACGGCCCACCTACGTGGAGATGCCCAACGCCTTGGCGCGAGGCGTGCGCATGGCCTCGGATTTCTTGATGGCACTTCAGTTGACCGGTGCGGCCAAGGCTGAGTCCGTCGCCAACTTGCAAATTCGCTTACCTGTTGTCGTGGTTGGCGGTGGCTTGACCGCGATCGATACCGCCACCGAAGCGTTGGCCTATTACCCTATTCAGGTGGAAAAATTTCTCAGCCGCTTCGAAGCTCTTTCAGCCGAATTGGGCGAGAACGCGGTTCGCGAGGGCTGGAACGACGAGGAAAAGGAAATCGCCGAGGAGGTACTTGCCCACGCCCGGGCTATCCGTGCCGAACGTGTGGCGGCGGTAGAGGAAAACCGCCCGGCCCGGGTCCGCGAATTGCTTCAGTCATGGGGCGGGGTCACCCTCGCCTACCGACGCCGGCTGATCGATGCGCCAAGCTATACGCTCAACCACGAGGAAGTCGGCAAAGCCTTGGAAGAGGGCATCCTCATCGCCGAACACCTTTCGCCGCGGGCGGTCGAAATCGACGACCGCGGTCACGCTGCGGCCATCGTATTTGACGAATTCGAAGGGGCCAGTGGGGTCTTGACTCCGAGCGGCAAACAAATGCGCCTGCCGGCACGGAGCATTCTGATCGCCGCCGGTACCGCGCCAAACACGGTGCTCGGCCGCGAGGATCCGGAACACGCGGCCTTGGCTGGCAAATACTTTCAGGCGGTGGATGAATCCGGCCAACCGGTTTCGCCGGAACCGGTTGCTAAGCCCAAAACGCCACAGATTCTGATGTCGCGGCGCGAAGACGGCCGGGCAGTGAGTTTCTTCGGTGATCTTCACCCGTCTTATGCTGGCAATGTGGTCAAGGCAATGGCGAGCGCCAAGCAAGGGTATCCGCTGGTCAGCCGCCTGCTCGACGAGGTGACGCCGGCAAGCAAAACGAGTGACGATGCCTTTATCGCTGAGCTGACCGATCAATTGCGCGCGCGCGTCACCGAAGTGAACCAACTGGCGCCTCGAATTGTCGAGGTCGTCGTGCGTGCGCCCACCGCCGCACGAAAATTCCGGCCGGGCCAGTTCTATCGTTTGCAAAACTACGAAGCCCGCGCCCAACGAGTGGACGGTACCACCCTTGCGATGGAAGGCTTGGCGATGACCGGCGCCTGGGCAGACAAGTCACGTGGGTTGGTCAGTGTCATCGTCCTCGAAATGGGTGGATCGTCCGACCTTTGCGCACTATTGCGGCCGGGCGATCCGGTGGTGTTGATGGGACCGACGGGAGCGCCGACGGAGACCCCTGGGGGCGAAACCGTCTTGTTGGTTGGTGGTGGCTTGGGCAACGCCGTGTTGTTTTCGATCGGCCGGGCGTTTCGCGAAGCTGGGTCGCGGGTGTTATATTTTGCCGGGTACAAGTTTCGGCAAGACCGTTACAAGGTAGCCGAAATAGAAGCTGCCGCGGACGCTATTGTATGGGCCTGTGACGAAGCTCCCGGTTTCACTCCCGATCGGGAACAGGACAAGGCATTTGTCGGCAATATGGTCGCCGCGCTCACCGCCTACGGTGAAGGAGCGCTGGGTCCACAACCCATCGCTCTCCGCGATGTTGACCGGGTTATCACCATTGGCTCCGATGGCATGATGGGGGCGGTTCAGGCTGCGCGGCACACCGTATTGAAGCCGTATTTGAAACCTGGCCACGTGGCCATCGGTAGCATCAACTCGCCCATGCAATGCATGTTGAAGGAGATTTGCGCCCAATGCCTTCAGCCGCAGCGGGATCCGGAAACAGGCAATCCTTTGCCGCCTCTGTATTCCTGTTTCTGCCAGGATCAGGATTTGGATCGTGTCGACTTCGATCAGCTGCGGGCCCGGCTGGGTCAAAACGCCCTTCAAGAAAGGCTAACCGCGGCGTGGATCGATCGGGCGCTAAAAAAGCTCCGATTTCGTTCAGCGGCGGAGTAAACTCTCAACAACACATGGTGTAGCGGGGTAGGCGTCATCGGCTCTGGGGATATCCCGGCGGCGCAACAAAGGTGCACCTTTGGGTAGTCAGGGGAAAGCGCCATGCACGAAACCTATCTGACGGTATTCGGAATCACCGCCTTACTGGCGACCACCAGTTTGTGCATGCCTTTGGCGCGCAAGTTGAATTTTCCCTATACGGTGCTTCTCGCCGCGGTCGGAATTTTTCTCGGCGCCATCGTTACACTTCTGGGCAAGGTCGAAGGAATGGGAATCGCTGGCGATTTCGTTCGCGCTCTCGGCGATTTTTCCATTACCTCGGAAGTGGTCTTCTTCATCTTCCTGCCGACCCTGATTTTTGAATCGGCACTCTCCATCGACGTTCGGCGGTTGCTGGACGATATCGCTCCGATCCTCTTGCTTGCCGTTGTTGGATTGATGATTTCGTCATTCGCTATTGGCGGCACCGTTTTCAGTTTGTCGAGCCAAAGCTTTGTCGTTTGCCTGTTGCTGGGTGCGATCCTGTCGGCGACCGATCCGGTCGCCGTGGTGGCGATATTTAAGGATCTTGGCGCGCCCAAAAGGCTAGCCATTCTGGTCGAGGGCGAAAGCCTGTTCAACGACGCCACGGCGATCGTTTTGTTCACGATCTTGTCGGCGATAGTGGTGAGCGGCGCGGAAGCGAGTTTGTTGTCCGGCTTCGGCTCGTTTCTCAAGGTGTTCCTAGGCGGCATTATCGTGGGCTACTTCTTCGCCCGCATCGTCTGCTGGATTATCGGCCGCATGCGCGACGTGCCGCTGGTCGAAATTACACTGACCTTGTGCCTGGCCTATTTCGCCTTCGTGGTCGCTGAACATTATTTGCATGTTTCGGGCGTCATGGCGGTGGTCACCGCCGCCTTGGTCGTCGGATCGGTCGGCCGCACCTCGATCAAGCCGGCGACGTGGCATGGCTTGTCCGAGGTCTGGGAGCAGATCGCCTTTTGGGCCAATTCGCTCATTTTCGTTGTCGCTGGTTTACTCGTGCCGGCGGCGATGACCACCTTCGGGGCGACTGAATTTACCCTTCTCGCAGCCATCGTCGTTGTGGCCTTCACCGCGCGCTCGCTGATCATTTTTGGCGTATTGCCCCTTCTTTCACGCTTTGGTCTCGGCCAACAAGTGAGTACGGCGTACAAGACGGTGATGATGTGGGGCGGTTTGCGCGGCGCCGTATCCCTGGCCCTCGCCCTGGCAATTTACGAGAATGCAAACGTCTCCGAAGACGTGCAGAATTTCATTCTCGTACTGGTGACCGGCTTCGTGCTGTTCACCTTGTTCGTGAACGCGCCCACCATGGGATTCCTGATCTCCGGCTTTGGCCTCGACAAGCTATCGCCTGCGGATCTCGCCGTGCGTAACCGGGTCATGCAGCGGTCGTTGAGGGGTGTGAAGGAACGCATCGGGGAGCTGGCAAACGATTTGCGCGTGTCGCCCGAATTCGCCCGAGAGGTCGCGCATAGTTACGACGTTCGGCTTCGCGAAGTCGAACGTGATTTGGCTCGGCCCGAGAACTTCCCCTTGGACGATCGCATGCGTATGGCCATGACGACGTTACTGACGCGCGAACGTCAGCGGTATCTCAAGCTCTATACCCAAGGATTTGCGTCATCCGCGATCGCCCCGCGTTTGTTTGCCCGCGCCGACGATTTGCTCGATGCGGTCAAGTCAAACGGCCTGGAGGGTTAAGTGGAAGCGTTGGACAAACAGCTCGGGTATACCCGTTCGTTCCATTTTTCCATGACGCTTCAGCGCAAGTTTTCCTATGCCGGCATGCTGGCGACTCAACTAAGCAATCGCTTCGTCATCTTTCTGATCACCCAGATGGTCCTGCGGGAGCTCGTCGAATATAACCGGGAGCGGATCGGACAGCTCCTCGGAAAGGACGTCGAGGCACGGCTTGCAGGAATGCTCGAAAAGCGATTGGCGCGTACCGAGGATCAGCTTGATGGGCTGAAGCTGCAGTATCCCGATTACGCAGATACCTTGCAGCGGCGGCTATTGGAACGGACTTCTCTGCGTTTGGAGGACAGTGACCACAGCTCGCTGCTGGAACAATCGATCATTAATGCAGACGTCTTCAAGGCGGTGCAGAAGGGACTGCACACGCGGTTCAGCGCGCTTGAAGTACGGCCCGCCCTCGACCTCGGTCTCGAACCCGAAAAATTGGTTGCCAAGGTGCCGTTTTTCGACGGCCTTGGCGCCGAGAAAATCGCTGCCATTGCCGCCCTCCTGAAACCCTTCCTGGAGCTTCCAGGAGAGCGGATCATGGTCAAGGGCGAGGCTGGTGATGCCATGTACTTCATCTCCCCCGGCGCCGTGATCGTGGATGTCCAACCCGAGCCCGTACGTTTGGGAAGCGGCGACTTCTTTGGTGAGATCGCGTTGCTGACCGATCAGCTGCGCAACGCCACGGTGACGGCATTGGGCTATTGTCAGGTGCTCGCGCTTTACACCAAGGATTTCCGCAAGCTACTGAACGCCAACGCCGACTTGCGCGAACGCATCACCCGCGTCGCCCAGGAACGTCTGGGTGGCGATACACCCCCGTCCGCGTAACTCTCCATTTAGGCACTCAAGAAATTTGCGTGATTGGTAGGTCGGTTATGCGGCGCTGTTGAAGCGCCCATTAAGCAAATTGTGGAACTTATTTGGCTCAATGGGCTGGATTCCCGGAATCTTCGCATCTCGACCGATCCAATAAATCGGCGATCTGAGCCCTGTGGATTGGCACACCTTGTCCATGGTCCTCCCAATAAAGAAATTCAGGGTGTGGAAGGGATCGATACCGACCTATTCCACATCCAGTTTCTCAAACTCCGATGAATTGATTCTCAGGTGCTCGTGGTCAAACCCTGGTTTGAGGCGTTACCGGCCGCGATGGCCGTTGCTCGGCCAGCTGATGACCGCCGTCTGCGCATTACCGCTAATCCTGCCAAACCCGCGACTAATACAGATAAAGTCCCTGGTTCCGGGGCGGCAGTTGGTTCTGGCCGCTTCACTCTGAAAAATACGAACTCAGGGAAATCCGTTGTATTCGTGAATATGTTCAGATTTTGCGTTTCGACACGATCTGTTTCCGTGACATCGGCGTCATCATTAAACACACGTATCATTGTAGCGACCACGTCCGAGACGGAGAACGGCGACAAAATGGCGCAACTATCGAAGAAATAACAACCCAGCGTTATCTCCGGAACCGAATCGAAGTCTCCCAGTGGTCCATCAAGAAAAACCTGATCAAGAAGAGCCTGGCCCGCTTGTTCTGCGACTGCTTGTGATGGAAAATCGAAATCGGAAGCCTCATCGCAGCCGTCAAATAGATCGACGCACCTTCCGTCGATGAATTCGATATCGAAAAGCGTTCCGCCGATATCAACGTCATCCGCACCCGTCAATATGCCGTCCGGCGTCACATTTAGAGAAGGAATTGCCCCGGCTCCTATCGGAAATGCGAGAACGACGATAAACGCAATTCTGGTGACCATTCGCCGCCATGTTTGAGATTCTCCATTGTAGTGTCCTCCTAATTTGTGATTTTGTGACGTATAGTTGACGCGTCAAAAGTTCGCGCAACCAATACGGTTACCACAATTGGATAGGGCCTGAAGACATTATTGAGTACCGGTCGGCGTGGCCTCATAGAGCGAGATTTAGTCTTTGGCGGCAGACGTGGTGGATTTCGAATGGTTGGTTTGACTGCTTTGTTGTCGTAGCGCTATTGAACGAATGCTAGGG
>JAAXGF010000121.1 GCA_012267605.1 Alphaproteobacteria bacterium
GGCAGCGCGCTGGCTGTCGTTGATCTCGCCGAGATAGAGAATGTGGCGCTGAACGACCCGGCGGCCGCGGACCCGGACGTTCTCCACCACGCTCCAGTAGCGGTGCTCCTTGCCGTCTTTGAAGCGTCTCTTGCAGCGCACGAACATGGGCAAAGCGTCCGGTGCTTTGCCAGCCAGATCAAGGGGGTAGGTCGGCACTACACGCCGTTCTGGAGAAGCAAAGCCCGGAAATCCGCCACTTTCCGGGCCGGAAAATCGTCACATTAGCCGAAACGCGTGCCGAGTTGCGGAAGTCGGGCTAGCGGATTGGACATTGGCTTCCCGCACGAATCGCCAACAACACAGTACTTTTCCGCCCACCGCCGCAATGTCCGCTCACCGGTACCAGGGAATGGTTCGACGATTGTCGTCGCCGAATCGTGCCGCGCCATGCGCACCAAACCCCAGCTACGCAAGGTTCTTATGCGCCGGAGAACCTGTGCCTCGGGTATACCGAGAGCGGAGCTCAGGCTGTCTGGGGTGAAGCGGGAATCTGATAGGCGGCACATCAAATCCCTGAGGACGCCGTCGCTGAGTAACGCGATCATTTGGCTGAACTCACTTGCCACGCCAAAAGTGGTTTCCGAGTCGCCTATACCAGTGCGATACGGGCTTTCAGCACGCAGGGAGGTAGTGACAAGAAAAAAAGCAACAGCCAAACCGAACAACGACTTCATGCAGTCTCCATTTGCGCGCGGGACTAGACGTCACAAACCTATTGACGGGAAGGGCTACGTGCTCGACTAAGCATTCGTCGGACGCAAAATACTGAAAGGCCCTTATCCAGGCCGGTTTGCCTCAAATTCGCATGCGAACGGGCGATGATACTGAATCAAGACGCCGGCCTATCGAGCCGGCAGCAAAACGATGGGTCTCGCGAACCTAACGAATCCTATCATTAGCAACGTACTCTTTTTTTCGTTTAATGCACACAAATTAAATGGAGTGTTGGTGCAGTGGCAAGAGTAGGGGGCAATACCCAATTTGGGATTTCGGCGCATGCAGAATTTCTGGCGCCGAATCGATGTTACTCCCGGTGGATACGGCTTCAATTTTGATGCACCAGCGCCCTTTCTGCCAACACATTTCAAACCCGCGTTCATGGTGAAGTCACCGGAAATTCGTGACAAGTACAGAAGTCCTCTATAAATGTGAGCCGATGCACACAGCAGCAATTTTTGATTTGGATGGAACGATTACAAAATGGGGAACGTATACTCCGTTTATTATTTTCGTTGCACGGCAATGCCCCCCGAAGTTCTTCTACGCGTTACCAATTATCATTGCGGCAATACTATATAAATTGCGACTAGTGACACGTGATCGAGTCAAGGAATTCATGCTCAGGGCGGTACTTGGCGGGATTCAGCGTTCCGAGGTTTCGGCGCACGCGGCCACTTTCTCCAAACGATGCGTCCGCAAAGGTTTGCGGCCCGGGGCGATGCACGCCATCGCGCGGCACAGAGCCGCCGGAGATTTTCTCGTACTGGCTACGGCAAGCTTCGATTTTTACGCTAAGTTCATCGGCGAGAAATTGGGATTCGACACCGTTGTCGGTACCGAGGCCGAGTGGGATGCGCAAGATCGGCTTTCCGGAAAAATTGCCGGAAATAATTGCCGGGGCCACGAAAAGTTACGCAAGATTATGCAGGTATTTCCCGACCTGCGGGAAAAATTTCACGTCGTCGCGTACAGCGATCACCACGTCGACATGCCGTTGCTACGCTGGGCTCATCGAGCAGTTGCCGTCAATCCTAGCGGTCGATTACGTTCATGCGCGGCGAGGGAAGGTTTTTGCATCGTCGACTGGAACAAGATTTCATGAAATGGCGGATCAAGTAGGAAATCGATGAGAGCTATCATACTCAGCGCGGGCCAAGGCTCCCGGCTATTACCGCTCACAGAGAATTGCCCAAAGTGCCTGCTGCCTGTTGGGGGCGAACCGTTAATTGCACGGCAAATTCAGAGCCTCTACCGATTTGGTATCGATGAGATCATCGTGATCGCGGGGTTCTGCGCCCGTGACGTCGAGCAGTGCGTGGGCGGGTTCCGGCGGCCAGATCTTAAAATCAGTTGTGTCTTCAACCCGTTTTTTGGAGTCGCCGACAATTTGGCCAGCTGCTGGATGGCCCGCCATCACATGGCCGACGATTTCATCCTGCTCAATGGCGACACGCTTTTCGAGCCGGCCATCGGCGAGCGCTTATTGTCGGCGCCTGCGGCTCCAGTCACCTTGGCGATCGACCGCAAGGCCGAATACGATTCCGACGATATGAAGGTGCGCTTAAGAGGATCTCGGCTGGTTGAAGTCGGTAAGACCCTGTCGAATGGCGAAGTCGACGGAGAGTCGATTGGTATGACAAGATTTCTGGGCGACGGACCAAGATTGTTCGCGGAAATTTTGGATCAGATTATGCGAAAAACCACCGGTTTGAATTGGTGGTACCTCAAGGCCATCGGCGTTTTAGCGGATAGGGGGTTGGTCGAAACACATTCAATCGAGGGGTTGCTGTGGACCGAGGTTGATTTTCCCCATGACTTGGAACGCGCACGTAAGATGTTTGACCGGACTGCCGAATTGAATTGGCCGCCAAACCAGGGGGCGACAGCCTGATTCTGCGCGTCTAGTCGCGGTGCGCATTATGATATTCGTGACCAATCGGCTATATTCGATTGATCCGGTTGGGCTTAGTGTGGTTTAGCTTTGGCGTCGCGGCGCGTTCAAACTAATTGGACCGAAATAGAAACAAAGGGAGTGAGACGGAAATCATGCAAATATTGAGCCTGATCGTTGTTGCGGTCATCGCGATTGCGGTAATCCCTGGGTTTGCATTCGGGCAATCGGCGCCCCTGGAGTCCAAGGTCCAGGAAATGCAAAATTACATGCGGATGAATGAAACCGGCAAGGCATTGAACGCCGCCGAGCGCGCGGTACAGATGGCCCGCGGCGAGATGGGTCATGATCGGGCATACTTGGCGAACGTAATTAGTTCCTTGGCTGATCTGTATGTTTTGCATCAATTTTACGCGCAGGCCATCCCGCTGTACGGGGAGGTGATTTCGATCCGTGAATCCGAGATCGGCCTCGATGATCCCGAATTGGGTCCCGCCTATAACAACATTGCGCTCGTTTACAAGACACTCGGGCATTACGAAGACGCCGAGCCGTACGTCCAGCGGGCGATTGCCGTCAAGGAAAAGAACTTTGGTTCCGACCATGAGTCGCTCGCCCCCTCGCTGGAAATTTACGCCAAGGTACTGCGCGAGACGGAACGCGCCGAATTGGCCGAGGAAACAGCGGCTCGCGCGAAGACCATTCGCGAAAGTCAATAGCCCGCGACCTCCGTCCACGATAGGGCGCCCGCGTCAAGCCTGGCGCGGGTGATCGGCCCATGGCGTGTCGTATTCACTTATTGGATGTCGCAGAACTTCAGCCAACTGTTCGGGCCAATTATGAATCCCGGATGGCACTCGCCTTGGCTGAGGCGCGCCGCAATCTGGAGACCTCTAAATACTCTGATTTCTGATGAATTTGATCCTGGCGACGTCGGTTGTTCGTCCGGTCTTGCGGTCGGCTTGGCGATTTTCTGGAATTTGGGATCGTTACGGGGTGAATTTCGGTTATCCGGGCGCACTTCGGGCTTCGAG
>JAAXGF010000161.1 GCA_012267605.1 Alphaproteobacteria bacterium
GTTTTTAGAAGTGTCCAGTTGGTCCCTATCGAGTTCTGCTCTTCCAATTTTGGTTTCAACCAGAGCTGTCCATTCCCGGTTTCCGGTTGATAGAACGATCAGTCCGTCGGGCCGCGCGTTATCGGCAAGGGGGCTATTCTTGAATCGAACTTCCGTGAAGCACCTTACACGTGACCGTTTTCCAGTTTTTTGTCCAACCGCATTCAACAAGGCGCCACCGAAACCATCGACTGCCATGAGAGTAGCCATGAGGACCGAATTATTTCGAGTTTCGCGGCTTCCCTCCGATACCACCGGAAAAAGTCGGGCAACTTCTCCGCCCGCCAAATAAGAAGGGAGAGCTTCAGCCATATTGAAAACCGCCCCACCGCGCAAAGGCTTCTAGTCGACAACGGAGAATATTATCTCATCGTCCATTCTAAGGCAAATCCGGTCAGGAAACATCAACCTGTGGCTCTTAGCACGCCTTAACACTTATGTTCCGACGTTGCATCAGCCGAAATAGAGCAGGACTTAGCCAATATGATCTGAATTGCACGCAGTCCAAGTTTCTATTTCGCCTGATAATCATTGTACGGAAAATTCTCGGGTGCCCGCGGCGGGGTCGGACCCGGCTCTATTCGCCATGCTTGACCGTCAATGCTCAGGCAAGCTCACCGGACCCCTAATCCCAGGGATTCGGCCCATCCGGGAAGCGATCCCTGGCGGATTTATCAGCTGGTGCGACTGGTAGTACAACCGCCACTCTACTGCGTCTGCGCTGTAGACGAACTGTGCACAGCAAACAGGGACAGAATTATCCAGCCGCGAAAAACCCTCTATGTTGGGATACCGAGGCACGGCGAAATTGCGCAAGGTACGAAAAATGGGCGGTTGATTAATGCGTGTTTTGGTTACCGGCGCAACGGGAATGATCGGCCGGCGCCTGGTGCCGGCGCTGAGCGCGCGCGGCATCACGGTACGCGCGGCCGTGCGCCAGGGAGCACTTGAAGGTGTCGAATCGATGGAGATCGGCGACCTTCGGGGCGGTCCCCCGTGGGGCGAGGCGCTCGCCGGAATCGAAGGCGTTGTTCACCTGGCCGCCATGGCCAATCCGAGCGACCCGGCGGCGCGCCGTGACCCCAGCTTGTTTCATCAGGTCAACGTGCAAGCGAGTGAAAATTTGGCACGGGCGGCGGTGGCTGCGGGCGTCGGCCGTTTTATTTTTATGAGCAGCATTATGGTCCATGGCGTCGGTGGTGGCGCGCTAACGGCCACGTCTCCCTTGGGGCCCCAAAATGCCTACGGTGAGTCGAAGCGGGACGCCGAGGCGGCGCTGAACCGGGTACTCGCGCCCAGCAACACGGTGCTAACGATTCTCCGTTCACCGCCGGTCTATGGGCCCGGCGTCAGCGCAAATTTTCTGTCGTTGGTGAAACTTGCCGCCTCGGGCGTCCCCTTGCCCTTGGCCTCGGTTGATAACCGGCTGAGCTTAATGTACGTGGAAAACTTGACCGATGCCGTCGCCCAAATCTTGGCCAAAGGCGGGACTGAAAGCGGTGGCACCTATTTGGTGTCCGATGGCCAAGACGTATCGACCGCCGATTTGATCCGCCGATTGGCCCGCGCGCTCAACGTCCGAAGCCGTTTATTTCCCTTTCCGCCCGGACTTCTACGTACCGCCGCGAATCTGACCGGCCAAGGCCGCGCGGCTGCGCGTCTTCTCGGCACCCTCACCGCCGATGCAACGGAATTCCGCCGCCAATATTCCTGGAAGCCACCCCATACGCTCGACGAGGGCCTCGCGGCGACGGCGGCGTGGTACCGCGGCAACCAGCAGCGATAAGACCGCTATTCAGTGCGTTGATGACGGTGAGTCGCAGAATCTGGCCACCAAATGCGCGGCCAACGATTCGACACCAGTGAACAATTCGAAACGGGGCGCGAAACGCGCCGATCGTGCCATCGCTCTCACCCGCTGGGTGCGCACAATTCCTGTTTCAGCGCATGCGGCGTGGTGAACTTGCCCTTCAGGCTATCGCGGAAAAATTCGAGAAAGCCGCGCAGGCGGTCGAGAAATTCTTCCAGGTCCGACGTGTTTCGGACGTAAGGGGTATGGCCTGGCTCGACGGAGGGCGAATGAAAACTCAACACGAATACCCGGTATCCCCGCGCGAACAGCCAACTGGCGAGCGTCGTCATGTCCGATAACGAAAAGCCTTCCGGCGACAATCGGATTCGCGACAATGCGCCGGATCGCGAAGCGATCCCCGAAAGACGTGCCCACCCGAGGGCGCGGTGGGTAATCGCCGGATACAAGGCTGGTCCCAGCGCACCAAGAAATCCGACATAGGCGCCGGTGTTGGGGAGGCACAGCAGCCGGCGCCGCCGGCCGATGAGGCAAGGCCGTGACGGGTAGCGGGAGAAATTGGGCCCGCCGTCGGCGCGGAAATCCATGGGCGGCGAGGGGCTGATGTCCACTTCGTAGCCTTGCTGCTCCAGAATGTCATGGGTGTTCGGACCGGTTCCGTAGCGACCGGCCTTGTAGATCGTCGGGCGGACACCCACGGTTTCCTCGATTTTGTCCGTCAGAATCTCAAGCTTTTTCGCTTCCAATTCACGCGGCAGGTTTCCAGGGTACGAGTTGCGGTCATTTATCTCTTCGACCACGGGAGGCGATACCCAGGGGTGAAGATGGGCGCCGATCACCGCCCGTCCATCGTCGGAAAATTCCTTGAGCGGCGCGAAGCCGGTGTCCTGGCTGGCGATGGGATAGTCGATGACATAAACCGGCACCACGCCGACATTGTCGAATATCTCCTGGAAACGATGGATACCGGACATGTGCGCGACCGACGTGTTTGCCGAATCGAATGCGGCGCTCCAGTCAAATTCCTCCTCGGTATCGATCACGGTGACCAACTGCGCGGGCCACCCATCGGGCAAATCTTGGAATTGGTTCATGGGTGGCGGGTGAAATTCGATGCGTGGGTTAGGAGCGTATCGTACGAGGTGTGAAAACACCGGTGCCGCAGGAGGGACTCGAACCCCCGACCCGTGCATTACGAATGCACTGCTCTACCATCTGAGCTACTGCGGCTCTCTTCGCTGTAAACGGTCCCGAACGCTCCCGCCGAGTTTGCGTGTCCCGAGCCACCCGCGTGTGGGCCCATCGTTCCTTGCCCTTAATCTGGGGCGATTCCGCAGGGAGCCATGCAACACGAAGCGCGTCCGAATCAGGCACGCGAACGACGGAAACATTGATATTTTCCGGCATGAATTGGACCCTACTGCCTTGCGGCCCCGGCGTCAACGAGATCACCGCCGGGGGGATCTTCTGTGCCCGTAAGGACAGGCAACCGGTTGGATACTGCCGATGTCGAGCGAGCTGCGTCGGCGGTTCGCCAGGCCAGGGTGTCGAAGGCACCGCAGGCGCCGCAGCGGGCCCGCCAGCGCACGGCAATGTTGCCGCAATTGTCACAACTCCAAGCTGAATCCGCCGGTGCTCCCTGAGCCCGGCGCATCCACTGTTGGGCCGCTTCGGCGTCTTCCTTTTCGCCTTCCGCCAGACGTGTCATCAAGCGGCAATAGCGTTGACTCTGGGTTCCAGCCGACAGTCTATCCAGGTGGGTTCGCGCGGTGTCCCAGAACTTGGCCGCGACGGCCGCTTCCGCTACCGCCAGATCGCTTTCTTCGTGGTCTGGGTTGCGTTTGATCAAAAATTGGAAACGCTGTACCCGCCGCACCGGCGTTTCGTCGGGCGCGATGGCCGCGAAAAGGCGTGCGAAATCCGGGTGTGGTTGACGTTTCCAGCCATCCATTAGAATGCTGGCTGCCGAACGGCCCCGTCCCGCAGCGATTAGCAGATCGGCGGCCAGCGCGGTTGCCGGAACCAGATCCGGCGCCAATCCGTGCGCTTCGCGAGCCAAGGACAAAGCTTCCTCCGCATGGCCTGCGTCTCTCGCCAACACAGCGCGTTCAGTCAGCACCACCGCCTTTTGACGGGGTGCGTTTCGCGGCTTGACGATCTTCCGCTTCACCGCGTTTTCCATGGTTTTTTGCGCCGACGCCCAATTGCCCGCCCGCGCTTCGAGTTCGAACAGCGCGGTGTTGACCCAAGGAGTTTCCGGCCGCAACGCGTAGGCACGGCGGGCATGATCGAGTGCCAATTGCCAGTTACCGTCTCGCGTTGCTTCTACGAGCAATCCGCGCCGGCCGAGAAATTCGGTTTCCGGGTTGTCGAGCATTTTGGTGAAGTAGTCGTGGGCGGCGTCGTGATCACCTTCGAGCTGCGACGCTTGCGCCTGCAGCAACAGGCATACCGGATCGTTGGTAAGTTTCCCCGCCTTCTTGCCAAGCTCTTGCGCCGACTTCGGATCGCCCGCGGCGACGGCGACAAGTCCTTGGGTCAAGGTGCGGTAACCCTCCTCTTGCCGCTTGGCCGCCCGTTCCCGTTTCCATTGGCGTGGCCCCCGACGCATGGCATGCCAGAAACGGTAGGCAACCGAACCCGTTGCGATAATACCGGCGATAGTGATGAACAGGATACCGACATTCGTGATTACGCTGACGCCCAACCATTCGATCGTGACCCGCCCGGGCCGTTCGGCGAAATAAACCGCCCCGGCAGCAAGACCAACGACCAGGAAGAGGTACCACAAGAACCGGAACACGACGCCTCTAGCCTACGCTTTCTAACAATTTGATCGCTCTGGATTCGAGCCGGATCAAGGCTTTGTCGGCCGCCAAACGCTGGTTCGCCGAGTTCAACCAGGCTTCGGCGGCCTCGGCTGCCGCCCCATCTAGACGGCCGAGTTCGGACACCGCTGCGGCGAGCTCCCCATCCTTGAGGCGGGCTTCCGCGCGAGCCACCACGGCGTCGGCACCGTCCCCCTCGACGGCAGTGCCGACCCGGCGCACGGTGATCAACTCAGAGAGCCGGGCAATGGTTTTGTCGATCCATGTATCTCCCGGCGGTTTTGCCGCGGCGCGAACGATCGCTACGACGACCGGATCGAATCGCCGCTGTAGGCGGCCAAAGGATTCAACCCCCGACGACGCTAGCGGCGTGAGCACAGCGATACTCTCCGCGATCATGCTGTCCTCGGGAGCCGCGGCGGATACCGATTCGAGCGCGCTGCCGAAGGGGGAGTCGGTTTGCAACGCAATGCGAAGTTGACCGACCGCAAGCACAAATGCGGCAAGCTTCGCCTCGACACCTCGTGGCCGGGATTCAAGCGCCTTCACGCGATCGCCGATGCGCGACTCCATGGCTTGAAACCGTTCGTCGATCGTATCCCCGGTCACCGTCCGTCCGGCTCCGGTCAAGAATGAAATTTCGTCAAGACGACGTCGCTGGCTGCCGACGGTGGCATCCAACGAATCCTGCCGGTCTTCCAGCGCCTTGGCCGCCAGACTGATCGATGCACCCACTTTGGCCAGCTCGTTCAGACTTTCCTCGATTGCCGCCAAGCGTTCTTCCGTACCGGCGTTGTCATGGTCGCGTGCCCCTATCTGCGATATTTGCTCCGCTAGGGCGTCAACTTGGCTTTCGAGCCGGTCGATTCGAGGGGCAATCTGATCCATCTGCCCGACAAGATTGGTCAACCTTGTGTCGTTGCGCATGCCGCGCACGGTACCGTCGATGCCGTCGAGACGGCTTTCGACTTCCCTGAGATGCGGCAAGGTCGCTGGCTCCACCGCACGGCCCAGGAATTCATCAACCTTACCAGGCAACCAACCGGCCCCTGCGCCAGCGAAGATGGCGAGGCAAGCGACTGCCGCCCACGACCACATTGACCGGCGTGGTGGCCCATCAGTTTTCGCCGCTGCCTCACGTGCGGGCGCATCGTCGGCCTCGTCCGCCCAGCTGGCATCTTCGGAAGAGGTGTCAAACTTATCTCTTTCCGTCGCATCCATATCTGCGGCAAAAGCCTTTGCCGTAACTGCCGCCGCCTGGGACGGAACACCGCCGCCGCCTTGGGGTTCGGGGTCAAATTCCCGTTCCAGCTGAGATCGCCATGCGACCGTCGACTCTGGTTCTTCGGTCCATTGAGGTTCTGAGACGTCACCGCCTGCCCTCGTGTCTGTCTCGTCTTCGCGGAGTTCGTCGGAGTCCGGTTCGGAAGCGACGCCGTCATCGTCGGCTTCGTCTGATACGTCTTCCACGCTGTCGAGGTCGTCGTCCACGTTGTCGAGACCGTCTTCCAGGTCCGCATCATCGCCGTTCGTTGTCTCGGTGTAAGGGTCATCCGTGCCCTGGGATTCGGCGTCGTCTTCCAATTCCTCGGTACCGACACGAACAGGCGCCTCTTCCGGTGTTGGCTCGTCCCGCGAATCCTCATCATCCCAATTCTCGGGCAGGCCATCCACCACGGTTGTTTGATTTGAATGCGAGGCTTGGTCGTCGCCAACCGGAGGGCCGTTTTCCGCGTCCTTGTCCTCCGCGTCTTCAAGATCCATCGTGAAGGGTGCGACGAAATCCTTCTCCTCTTCCTTGTTGCCATTCGTCGTCGCGTCTTCGTCCTGGGAAGGCTCGGGGCCTCCCTCGCGATCGTCCGTCGGCCCAGCGCCGCTGTCCCGTTCCTTTTGCATCTACGCTGATACCTCGTTGTGTTTCGCGCTGGCGCGAACAAGATCGATCATGCCCATTTGATCAGCACGGGCGGACGTCCGAATCTCCCGCCAGGACAAATGCGAAGCGGCCGCGGCCACGGCTGGACTTAAGCAATAGGCGGTGACACCAATCAAGGTCGACGTCAGATCGGCCTTACCGACAAGCCTAACAAACGTATGGACGGTTCGGGGAGAGAAAAAAAGCACGCCATCGAGGGTATTCTCAGTCAGTGCAGTAGCCCCAGAGGGCGATAGCGCCGAAACCGGCCGCGCCTCGTAAAGCGTCACCCGATCGACATCGTAACCAAATTTCTGAAGGGACCCCGAAAGATCGCCGGCGACAACCGTGCCGGCCACATGGACAAGCTTGCCGGCTGTGGGGTTGAACTTGCGTCGGACCAGGGCTGCCAAGGCCGCGACATCGCCATCGGCCGCAGCCACATTGCTGAAACCCATTGCGCGCGCGGTCGCCGCGGATTGCTGGCCCACTGCGAGCACCGGCAGCTCGCGGCGTTCCGACGCCTCGCCCAACGCCCGGGCGCCGTTGGCGCTGGTGATCAGTATGGCTTGTGCGCCTGCCAATTCAAGGGTAGCGGGAAGCGTTTCAATTTCGAACATCGGTTCGATGACGCTGCGAACGCCCAATGGCACAAGCAATTCGGCGAGCCGGTCGGCATCGGATCTCGACCGGGTGATCATGACGAACATCGGTCTTCGTGCCAAACCTCAAACCTTGTGTGTCAAAGTTCCATCCATGGCCCGGCCTCGGCGCGCAAGGCACGCCCCGCGTCTTGGCCAAGTAGTGCGCCATCCGCCGCCGGCCCGAACCGTTCGGCGCGGTGAATGACGCTACCGTCAGGAGCCGCCACTAGGGCACGCAAACGTAGTCCCCCGTTGCCCTCGATCTCCGCCAGGCCGCCGATCGGCGTACGGCAAGAACCGTCGAGGGCAGCCAGTAAGGCGCGCTCGGCGACGACGGCGGATTCGGTTTCTCGGTGGTTAAGGGGCGCCAGCAAAGCACGGACCCGATCGTTGTCAACCCGGCACTCAATTCCCATCGCCCCTTGGCCGGCCGCTGGCAAAAATTCTCCAGGGTCGAGCACTATGCCCTCGACCGATAATCCCAGGCGGGAAAGACCCGCGCGCGCCAATAGGGTCGCGTCAACCTCGCCAGCCGCCAGTTTGCGCAACCGGGTTTGTACATTGCCGCGTAGAGAGGTGATGCAAATGTCGGGACGCTTGGCCAGTATCTGGGCGGCGCGTCGCAGCGAAGCCGTCCCCACCGTAGCCCCCGGCGCCAATGCGGCGTGGCCAACGCCGTCGCGAGCAATCCACATGTCACGCGGGTCGTCTCGTGGCGGGTAGCAAGCGATGACCAGACCGTCCGGGAGCACCGTTTCCATATCTTTCATCGAATGAACCGCCAGGTCGGCACGTCCATCGAGCAGGGCTTCCTCGATCTCCTTAGCGAATAGTCCTTTGCCGCCTGCCTCGGCAAGTGGACGGTCCTGAATTCGGTCGCCACTGGTCTTGATCGATATCACTTCGATCGCCCCCGGCTCGCCGAGATCAGGATGAAATCGGATCAAGCTTGCACGCACCAGTTCCGTCTGGGCCAATGCCAGGGGGCTTCCGCGGGTGGCGATTCGCAAGCTCATGGTTCGAGAGAATTCGGCACGCGCGCACTCCGGCCGAGGAATGAAGAATCGATCTGCGGGCGGAAATTCGATAGCGGTCTGCTCAAAAATGCCCGCAGCCGGCCTGGAACAGACTTTTCAAAATGCGCGTACGCGCATTTTCAACCGGACTGTAAACTAATTGATGCGCGTGACGCTGCAAAGCGTATATCGCACGATGGAAGCCCGCCATGTAAGCGTTGTGAACGGCACCGGTGAATTCGAAAGTAATTGGATGATTGTACTTGGAATTGAAACCAGCTGCGATGAAACGGCGGCGGCGGTGGTCCGCAGCGACCGGGAAATTTTATCCAACCTCGTGCGGTCGCAGGACGAGGACCATGCAGTCTACGGTGGCGTCGTCCCCGAGATTGCCGCGCGTGCCCATGTCGAGCATCTTGATCGGCTAATCGCCAGGGCAATGGATCACGCCGGCATTGGCTTCTCTGAACTATCCGCCGTGGCGGCGACGGCGGGGCCCGGTTTGATCGGCGGGGTCATGGTCGGTCTGATGACGGCGAAGGCCATAGCCGCATTCCACCGTTTGCCGTTGGTGGCGGTCAATCATTTGGCGGGGCACGCTTTGACCGCGCGGCTAACCGACGGGATCGCGTTTCCCTATCTCTTGTTGCTCGTCTCTGGAGGTCACTGCCAGCTATTGATCGTTGAGGGGCCGGCGCGATATCGGCGGCTGGGTACGACCGTTGATGACGCCGCCGGGGAAGCCTTCGACAAGACGGCACGTTTGCTCGGCCTGGGATTTCCGGGCGGGCAGGCAGTAGAGCGTGCGGCCGAATCGGGCCAGGCGGAACGGTTTGTGCTGCCGCGACCGATGATCGGTCGAGACGGCTGCGATTTCTCGTTTTCCGGTCTCAAGACGGCCGTGCGCGCTTTGGTCACGGACATGCCTTCGCCTTCTGCCAGCGACGTTGCCGACATGTGCGCCGCGTTTCAAGTGGCGGTGGCCGACGTGTTAGCCGATCGCACGGAGAACGCCATAGACTTGTTTCGCCGCGAATTCTCCAGCGGCTCGGTCTTGGTCGTCGCCGGGGGTGTCGCCGCCAATCGGTACATACGTACCCGTCTTGCCCGTGTCGCAGAGGTGGCAAACTTGCACTTCGTTGCACCGCCAATGTCGTTGTGCACGGATAACGCGGCGATGATCGCCTGGGCA
>JAAXGF010000380.1 GCA_012267605.1 Alphaproteobacteria bacterium
GGATCAGACCTGGGCAGTTACCGAGAATCAACGAAAATCAATGTGATCAACAACTTTCTACTGCCGTGTGATGGCAGGATACGCAGCGGGGAACTGGACAGTTATGCCGTTTTTGCCGGTCGCGGGGATGTTGTTGAGCAAGACCCTTCGGCGACGGACGTCACCGGTTCGGGCGTTGGCGCTTCCGGCACCATCCGCCGGCGTGTCCGAGGCGAAGGGGTCGCCCGTGGTTCGCTGTCCGCAACGGGGACAGAGATACTCTCTTTCCTTCTTGACGAGATTACTGAGGAGCCTGAGACCGAACCGAAAACCCTGGTAGTGGAAATTAGTTCTGTACCTTTGCACCTGTCGCAAACATGGTTCATGGAGATTCTCCGCAGCGGTATGACTGAACACCGCTCTGGTTCCGGGGCGCCATGATAATTCTCTCATCCATGCTCCGCGATTTTGGGCGCGACCGCGAAGCGTCGGTCGCCACGCCGTTGGACGGAGAAGGAGAAGGTGCGGATCGTGCGAGAGAGTTTCCGGTCTCATTAGCCCGACCAGTTGGAGCCGACGCCGACAGCTAGTTGTCTCCTCTGATCCAATCCACCGATACGAGCGTATCGATTAGGCCTTCCTTGACGGCGCGGGCGAGCATGGCGCGGATCGTTCTGCGGAGGGCGGAGGCGATTCGCCAGGTTCTTTCTTGTTCCAGTTCCTCGGCCTTCCTGCGACGGTCGGCTTCGATCAGCTCTGTCGCCATGGAACCGAGGGGGGAGAGGTCGGCTCCGTAGGCCTCGATAATATACCCATCCTCGTCCCGCCAATCCCGGCGCCCGTGGTTGGCGGAATCGATCCAGGTCAGCACGCCGGCTTCGTTGAGGCCATTCTCGACGTTGCGGGCCTGCCGGCGGCAAACACCGAGTTCCTTGGCCACCGCCTTCACCGACACCCAGGTGATGGGCTTTTGATCAGGCTCCCAGTCCTGGTCCCAGGTATGGAGGATGAGGAACACGAGAAGGTCGGCCTGGGCGCGGTTCAGTCCCAACCAGTCGCGGTTGTCTCTGACCAGCTCGATAAGCCTGAACCGTGTCAGGCCGTCCGGCAGGCCGTCGAACGTTTGCCCGGCCTCGCGGGCTTTAATGTCGGCGTCCGTGCAGGCGCGGGAGCCGCGGAACGCGGCGCATTGCGCGTGTAGCATTTGGTCCCTCCGCGGGGGAGGTCACGTTATCGCTATCGGTAAGAAGGGCGACGGGGAGGGACCGCACAACGGGTTTTACCGTTGACACGCGCCGCCGTTCGCCGTAGAAGTGATTTCAGCAATAATTCTACGGATATCGGCGGTCGCTCTGGGGTCCCTCCCCGAGCGGTCTTTTTTTATCCGGTCAGATCGTCTGCGTGACGGTAATCCCCATATTCGGGCTTGCCAGCTCTGCATGCTTGTGGTACACACAAACACTGATTCGACGGACTGCGGGGCAGAGCTTTACCTTACCCGCTCCACGCTGATGACGTACACGGCCAACAGAGACGAACTTACCGCGGCTTCCAAACGTCTCTTCACAATGATTTCCTCGGGCGTAGTACGTGCCTCCATTGGCCAGTCTTTTCCGTTGTCGGCGACTGCTGACGCCCACAGGGCACTTGAATCCCGGCAGACCACGGGATCTACGATCCTAATTCCCTAAGGTCTCAACCCGCTCAGGTATTCATCGATTCGAAGAACTCGTCGTTTGCTTTCGTGTGACGGAGTTTTTCCAGCAAAAATTCCATCGCGTCGATTGGCCCCATGGGCATCAAAATTCGCCGTAGCACCCACATCTTTGGCAGCGCTTTCTTGTCGACGAGGAGTTCCTCCTTGCGCGTGCCCGATTTGCCAATATCGATCGCCGGGAACGTACGCTTATCGGCGAGCTTGCGATCAAGAATAATTTCCGAATTGCCGGTTCCCTTGAATTCTTCAAAAATTACTTCATCCATGCGCGAGCCGGTGTCGATGAGCGCAGTGGCGATAATTGTCAACGAACCTCCGCCCTCGATGTTGCGGGCAGCCCCGAAAAACCGCTTCGGCCGCTGAAGGGCGTTTGCATCCACGCCCCCTGTCAACACCTTTCCCGAAGACGGAACCACTGTATTGTAAGCACGTGCCAAGCGGGTGATGGAATCCAACAAGATTACTACGTTACGTTTATGTTCAACCAAGCGCTTCGCTTTTTCGATCACCATCTCGGCGACTTGAACGTGCCGTGCGGCCGGCTCATCGAACGTCGAACTGATCACCTCACCTTTCACGGACCGCTCCATGTCGGTAACCTCTTCGGGCCGTTCGTCGATCAGTAGTACGATCAGATAAACCGTGGGATCATTTTTGGCGATAGCGTGCGCGATGTTCTGCATGAGTACGGTTTTCCCCGCCCTCGGCGGGGACACAATGAGAGCACGCTGCCCTTTGCCCAACGGTGCCACGAGTTCGATTACCCTCGTGCTCACCAAATTCTTTTCCGATGGGTCAACAATTTCTAGCTCAAGCTTTTCGTCCGGGTAAAGTGGTGTCAGGTTATCGAAATTTACCCGGTGGCGCGCCGCGTCTGGCGGCTCGAAGTTGATGTTGTTGACCTTAAGCAGCGCGAAATACCGTTCACCATCGTTTGGCGCACGAATTTGTCCGTCGACCGTATCGCCCGTGCGCAAAGCGAACCGCCGAATTTGACTCGGCGACACGTAGATATCGTCCGGCCCGGGCAAATAGTTCGCTTCAGGAGCACGCAAAAACCCGAATCCATCCTGCAGAATTTCCAGTACGCCATCGCCGTAGATCGCGATGTTCTTGCCCGCGAGCTGTTTTAAAATCGCGAACATCAAATCTTGCTTGCGCAAGACGCTGGCGTTATCGACACCCAGCTCTTCTCCGTAGTCGAGAAGATCCTCCGGCGTTTTCCGCTTTAGCTCTTCGAGATTCATGGCGCCCTGTGATGGCCAAAAGAAAAAAGTTATCTGGGAAAAATTGGTGCGAACACTGCCTGTCTGGCGTTCGCTCCGCTCGAAAAACCGTATAAGGAAGGGATTGGTTATTTTTAGTGGTGCGGCTCCTGATCAACCAGGAACCACACTTAAGATTTTAGGCCCACGTGCCCTATGCTGTCAAATGATGATTTACCCAACCAAATTTTCTTGGTGCCGATTTCTAAAACGGTTTTACGACCGCAAGGATAACGATCCCGATCATTAAAATCGTCGGCACTTCGTTGACCATACGATAGAACTTCTCGCCATGGCGGTTTTGGCCGGCCGCAAAGTGCCGCCGCCAGCTAGCTAGCAGTCCATGAATTACAGAAAGTCCCACGACCAAAGCCAACTTCACATGGATCCAGCCCGAAGACCAATCCGACACTCCTGTAAGTAAGACACTACCAAACAAAAAACTCATAACCATCGCCGGCGTCATAATTGCTCGTAACAAACGCCGCTCCATGACCTCGAGCATCACAGCCCGTTGCGATCCCGCTGGCGCCTGGCAGTGATACACGAATAACCGGGGCAAATAGAGCATGGCAGCCATCCAAGCAATAACGGCAATGATATGGAGCGCCTTCATCCAAAGGTACAACTCGCCGCTCATTTATTCGTCTCGGCACTGATCATGGAACAACCGGCAAACCCGGCTGGACATCGGAAATCCACGGTTTGCCCGGACATCTTTCGCTCTTCCCGATGGGCCCGCTCAACCAAATTCGCCAGGGCCTCGATGAAATGATTGTTGGTCGCCAGTGCAGGAACCCGAACAAAATCCTTAACACCTGCCGCCAACGCTAACTCCCGGTAAGTGATGTCAAGCTCGACCAGAGTTTCCGAATGCTCCGACACAAAGGCGATCGGAACTAGCACGATCGCGGCATGGTCATGACCAGCCTTTTCAAGAACTTCCTCGGTGGATGGCCCCACCCACTCAAGCGGACCTACCCGGCTCTGATAACAGATAATCGACTCGGGCTCGTGCCCCCTAGCCTGCAACGCGGCAACGATCGCGGCTGCCGTTTGCTCGACCTGCCAAACATACGGATCCCCGACTGCGACGACCTTTTTCGGTAAGCCGTGGGCCGAAAACAAGACCCGCGCACCCGGTGTTAGCTCCTGCGCGATCAAACCAGCATGGGCCTCGATAAACGCCGGCTCCGTCGGGTAACAACAAACCGCTTTCGTCACGGCCGTCAGTCCTGCCTTTTTCGCGCATTGCCGCCACGCGCTGAATGAAGATGCCGTCGTCGTCGTCGAAAACTGAGGATATAACGGCAACAGTATGATCTCGTCCGGCTTGAACGTCCTGACCGCATCTACCGCCGCTTCCGTCATCGGATGCCAGTACCGCATGGCGATATATGTTTTGGCCTCTGCGCGCTCACCAAACCGCTCATTCAGCGACTCGGTCAAGGCATCTGCTTGGTTCACCGTGTTCTCAAACAAAGGTGAACTCCCGCCTAGATGAGCGTAGATTTCCCTTGCCAATGGTGCCCGCCGCCGCGAGATCAATTTCGCCAAGCACCAACGCATTAGCCTTGGCAGGCGGATGATCGCCGGGTCGTTGAAAAGATTAAACAGAAACGGAGCAACCGCCTCCGGTTTATCGGGCCCACCAAGATTGAATAACACTACGGCGATTCGGTGACGCCCGCTTCCCTCACTTCCAGTCACGCCGAACTCCAGTTTCGAACTGTGTTGGCGAGAAGCGCAACGTTTTCAACCGGCGTGTCCGGCAATACGCCATGACCGAGATTAAAGACGAAAGGACCCTTGGCCAAATTCGCCAGGATTTCCCGTATTGCTGTCACCATCCTCGAACCCCCGGTCCGCAACAATACGGGGTCAAGGTTACCCTGAACGGCACAGTGAGTCTGGATCTCTCGCACTGCCCAATCTAGCGGTACCGTCGTATCAAGACCAACCGCATCTACCCCCGTTTCCTGTGCGTAGGACACCATATTTATCCCTGCACCTCGCGGGAATCCGATAATCGGCACTCCCGGCGCGGCCGCGCGCACGCGAGCCACAATTTGCCGGGTCGGCGCTATGCACAAGCGTTCGAACATCTCGGCCGAAAGGACTCCAGCCCAGCTATCGAAGATCTGCACGACTTCCGCGCCATGCCGAATTTGCGCAACCAAGTGTCGCGATGTTGCCTCGATTAAAAGATCGAAAAGCGCTGCGAACCCCGATTCATTTTTGTATGCCCAACTCTTGGTCAGAGCAAAATCTTTGCTCGACCCGCCTTCCACCATGTACGTAGCCACCGTCCACGGCGCGCCGGCAAAGCCAATCAGTGTCACATCCTCAGGCAATTCGTTCGATACCCGAGATACCACCTCGTAAACCGGCGACAAACGGTCCTCAAGGCCCGCAAGGGACAAGCTCGATAGTTGTTCTGCCGACCGAATAGGGTCGATTCTTGGGCCATCTCCCTGCTTGAAAGTCACCTCCGCACCTAACGCATCGGGTATTACCAGAATATCTGAAAACAAAATCGCCGCGTCCGTGGCAAAGCGCGTCACCGGTTGCAGCGTCGCCTCCGTGGCCAAATTGGGCGTATAACAAAATGCCAAAAAACCACCCGCCCGCTCGCGCAGGGCTCGGTATTCCGGCAGATACCGACCCGCCTGCCGCATTAGCCAAAATGGTGGCCTCGCCAGAGTCTCACCCTTGAGGGCACGTACCAGTAGTTTGATCATTTCCCCTCTCGGCAGACACCATTGCTCTTACCCCATAAATCCCGCACTTTGCCGAAGGGTTCGGTTGATCATGGGCGCTGCCATCAAAACCTCTCAAATTCAGTTTCCGGAATCCTTCCGACCGTTCAACCCCTACCCTTTTTTCTTATAGTAAGAAAGATTGTTAAAGTATGTAGATGCCTGTGGATTTCGGGGATTCACTGAATTTCGAGAGTTATCCTGGTTTGCCGCGGTTGCGGTCGAAAGTGGGGTTTGTAGGGGAAAAGGTCTCGGAGTAGTCGAATATGAGTTTGGCTATGGGGAGGTTTTTAGCCTGTGAATTCCGGGGACCAAGGTGGGTGTTTTCGGTCGAAGAGAAGTTTAATCCACGACGTTGGTGAGGTCGGGGAAGGTTGTCCCCCTCTGTAAGAGGCGGGGGTTGAAAACTTGATATTGGGGGTGATTTTTCGCAACTTGGCGGTAGGTGCTGGGTTGTCCCCGCGATATGGAGGTTTTCCTCGAAGCCTGTGGACTGGTGGAACGTATGAAGCGATTTGATCTTCATTTAGTATCGGACTCGACGGGAGAGACGGTCATCACTATGGCGCGTGCTGCGGTTTCCCAATATGACGGTGTCGAAGCTGTGGAACATCTATGGTCCATGGTACGAACCCGACACCAGGTCGAACAGGTGATAGCCGGCGTGTCAGCTCATCCGGGTATTGTTTTGTTCACGCTTGTTGATAGCGATCTGCGGCGGCTTCTGGAAAATGGCTGTCGTGACTTGAGGGTGCCGACAGTTAGAGTTCTGGAACCGGTTTTGTCAGTATTGGGGGTTTATCTTGGTTTAGAAAGTCGTGCAGAGCCAGGGCGACAGCACGCTTTAGACGCTGGGTATTTCAGCCGTATCGACGCGATGCAATTCGTGCTCGATCACGATGATGGTCAAATGACGGATGATCTTCATCGCGCCGATGTCGTGCTGGTCGGGCCTTCTCGTACCTCCAAGACTCCCACGTGCTTTTATTTGGCCAACCGGGGCATCAAGGCCGCAAACGTGCCTATCGTACCCGAAATGCCTCTATCTATTGATCCGGTGAAGCTCGAAGGATGTTTTGTCATCGGTTTGATCGCCAGTGCGGATCGATTGGTCCAAGTTAGGCGGAATCGTTTGCAGCTTCTGAATGAAGAAACTGAGACGAATTATGTCGACCTACCCAGCGTGCGCGAGGAAGTCATCGCTGCGCGGCGAACGTACGCCGCAAACGCATGGCCGATGATCGACGTTACACGGCGTTCCATCGAAGAGGTCGCAGCCGCAATTTTGCAACTCCATAGTCGCTATCTCGGAAAGGAAGACTTTATCGACCCCGCTGAGACTTGCGCGCCTTCGTCGTTCGAAACATGACGTCGCTCGATGTACCAAACGTCGTTCTCGCCTCATCGAGCGCGGCTCGGGCAACGATGCTGCAACAGGCTGGGATCGAGTTCGTCACTGATCCTGCCACTATCGACGAGGAGGAAATTCGCCGGGCATTTCGCGCGGATGGTGGCAATGCGAGGGATGCGGCTCATCTATTGGCGGAGATGAAGGCGGTTCAAGTATCGCACCGACACCCAGAGAGATTGGTTATCGGAGCTGATCAAATTCTTGATTGCGCGGGGGTTTGGTTCGACAAACCGCGGGATACGGATCGCCTTCGTGCAGATTTGCTGGCGTTGCGCGGTTGTGTTCACTACCAAATCAGTGCGGCTTGTGCAGCCCGGAATGGTGCGCCCATATGGCGCCACGACTGCAAAGCTCGCTTGGTTATGCGGCGCTTTTCAGATCAGTTCCTAGATCAATACCTTGCCATCGCCGGCGCGAAAGTCTTGGATGCTGCTGGCGGCTACCATTTGGAAGGTTTTGGTGTGCAGCTCTTTTCAGAGATCGACGGTGATTATTTCACCGTCCTGGGAATGCCCCTACTGGCTGTGCTTGCGTTCTTGCGCGAGCACCACGTCGTTGGCGCGTGACCCAGCCACGGGATTTGTTGGTGGCGGATTCGGTTCCGTCTCGGTCGGTCCCCAGCGGCGCGGCGCGCGTGGCAGGGGTGGTCGGTTGGCCGGTGCGTCATTCTCTGTCACCCCGCCTCCATGGCTATTGGCTTCAGAGGTACGGTATCGATGGTGCTTACATACCGCTGGCAGTTGCGCCGGACAACTTTCGCCGTTGTTTGCGCGCGCTTCCCGATATGGGTTTTGCTGGCGTGAACGTCACCATCCCCCACAAAGAGGCCGCCCTCGACGAGGTTGACAAGTTGACTGAACGTGCCCGGCGCATAGGCGCGGTGAACACGGTCACTGTCACCGACGATGGCAAGTTGCATGGAGATAATACCGACGCGTTCGGTTTCGCCCAAAGCCTGGCTGAGGCGGTGCCGGATTGGCAGGGAAAGGGCGAACATGCGGTGATCCTGGGTGCTGGCGGCGCGGCGCGGGCCGTCTGCGTGGCGCTTATCGAGGCCGGAATCGGCGAAATTCGTCTGGTCAACCGAACTGGTGGCCGTGCCGATTCCCTGGCCAAGGATCTTGAGGGTGCAATCACAGTATGGCCGTGGGAATACCGTTCCGAGGCGCTTGAAGACACCACAATTCTGGTCAACACCACAACCCTCGGAATGGGCGGCGAAGGCGAACTCAAAATCGAGTTGTCGTACTTATCGGCGGACGCCGTGGTTTGCGATATCGTCTACGTACCGTTGCGCACCAAACTCCTGCGCGCCGCCGATGCGAGAGGGAACGCGATCGTGGATGGTCTCGGCATGCTGTTGCACCAAGCGCGTCCAGGATTTGCGGCATGGTTTGGCACCGAACCTCGCGTGAGTGAGAACTTGCGCCGTTTTCTCATCCAGGGTCGGCGTGGCTGAACCCGTGGTCATCTTGGGTTTGACCGGATCGATTGGTACGGGCAAGACTTTTGCGGCGCGGACCTTTGCCCGGGCGGGTGCTACGATTTTCGACGCCGACGCCGTGGTTCATAGTCTGTTGGCGCCCGGGGGTACTGCCGTGGCCGCCGTCGGTGCGGCGTTTCCCGAAGTCGTGCGTCGGGGTCCCGGTGGCCCATGGGCCGATCGATCGGGTCTCGCCGACCGGGTTTTCGCCGACGGCGAGGCGTTAGCTCGCCTCGAGGCTATTCTGCATCCGCTTACTGAGGCTGCCCGTGCGCGATTTCTCCGTCACGCCGCCGCCAGCCGCCGCCGGCTGGCGGTTGTCGACGTGCCCTTGCTGTTTGAAACGGGTGGCGAACGCCAATGCGACGCTGTTGTTTTGGTGACAGCGCCGTTGTTCTTGCAAACCCAGCGGGTGTTGCGCCGGCCGGGCATGACGTCGGCACGGCTGGACGGGATTCGCCGCCGACAGTTGTCCCAGGCAGAGAAATCCCGGCGGGCAACCTATGTCGTGCGAAGCGGGCTCGGGTTTCGTCCCACCTTGCGTGCGGTGTGCCGAATCGTGCGGCAATTGCGTTACCGGCGGGGCGTGAAGTGGCCCCCTCGGGGCGCGGCGCTGCGTAGGCCCTGACAATGCGCGAAATCGTTCTTGATACCGAAACCACCGGGCTCGATCCGGGACAGGGACACCGCGTGGTCGAGATAGGCTGTATAGAGCTGATGAATCAAATCCCCACCGGTCGAGAGTTTCAGAAATATGTGAACCCCGAGCGGGAGATGCCCGAAGCGGCGTTTCGCGTTCATGGTCTGTCGAGTGAATTTCTCGCAGGCCATCCGATCTTCGCCGAGATTGTCGAGGACTTTCTCGCATTCGTCGGCGATGCTCGCCTGGTGATTCATAACGCTGCTTTCGATCTTGGCTTCCTGAACGCCGAGTTTACACGTCTCGGTATGGACCCAATGCCCACTGAGAGGGCAGTCGATACGGTCGGCTTGGCGCGCAAGCGCTTTCCTGGCGCCCAAGCCAACCTCGATGCCCTGTGCCGACGCTTCAATATCTCGATCGAGGCACGCAAGGATGCCCACGGTGCCCTTCTGGACGCCAAACTGTTAGCGGATGTCTACCTCGAACTTCTCGGCGGTCGCCAGCCCGGCCTGGTGCTCGACACCGCCTCCGCGCCAGCTGCCACACCCGACCGCCCGGCCCCGAGCAAAGCGCGTCCCCCACGCCCCCATCCTCCCATCGACCCTGAGGAACTGGCTCGCCATGAGGCCATGGTGGCGAAGCTGAAAAATCCGATCTGGAAGGCGTAGAGGGAAAGATGCCGGCTAAGGCGCGTCTGGGTTTGTTGAGCTCGGTCCCCGCCAAACCCTCGGCGAACTGTCCGGTGAAATGTTTTCCACCCAGGTGGAAGGGGGCGCTTGATGCGGGTGCAAGAAGGTCAAATCGGAAAACCCTTGTCACCAAAAGGTCATGGTTCTGTCACAAGAACCACACACCCGTCTCCGACATTTAGATCAAAGGGGCTCGTCTCCTCCCCTGGTTAGCCCCCTTAGCCAGTACCCCACCCCTAGGGGCCGTTTTCAAGCGGCTCCATTTTTTTGGGCTTCCCTTGCCCTTCTTACCCGCTGTTCGGTGGGTCCCTCCTGGGCTTGTCCACGGGCAAGAAACTGGCAACCCACCCCACCGGCGTAAGGCAGTAAATGGGGTAAAAGCGGACGCAATGGGAGGCACCCCCGTTGGTCCGGTTCTAGCCAAAAAGAGCCGTTCAGAAAGAAGAATTGTGCGGCTCGGGGAACACGGTCCTCAGGGTCGTTTGTACCGCGCTGCAACCTGGGATTGTTCGCTCTCGGCATTGGGTATTCGTACTCATTTACATCGCCCACCGATCCAACTAAATGTTTGACATACTAGTTTACATACTTCTGCAGAATAGACCGTGCGGAAGTATTCACATTATGGCGGCTGGTGAAGGCTCAGTCGTGCGGTCGACAAATAATTCGGGCGAAGGGAGAATGTTTTCAATGTCCAAAATCCGCTATTTGACTGTTTTTTTCGGCTTGGCGCTTCTTGTCGGGTGCGCTGGTCAAAACCCGGTTGGCGATCCGACCGTGAGGGTTGAGAACGTTAAGAAATCCGGCTTTCTCGCCGACTACTCCATGCTCAGGCCTGGCGCCGAAGGAGAGACGACTCATGTTTATTGGAATGAGGGCGCCGATTTCGCCACGTACAAGGCCGTCATCATTGACCCGGTAACCATTTGGTTGGCGCCTGGCTCCAGCCTCAAAGACGTGCCGCCGAAGGAACGTCTACAGTTGGCGAACGTATTTCATGCGGCCCTGGTTAATGAGCTCAGTAAGGATTTCCGAATCGTAAATAGTCCAGGACCGGGAACGATGCGCGTCCGTGTCGCCCTTACTGGTGCCGAAGAGTCGACGCCGGCGCTGGACACGATTTCCACCTACATTCCGCAGGCCAGGATGCTCCAGGCCGCTGTAACCGTGGGTTCTGACACCGCCGGGTTCGTCGGCGAAGCGACTGCGGAAGGAGAGGTTCGCGATTCTCAAACCGGGGAGCTCCTCGCCGCTGGTGTCGACCGACGCGCGGGCACCAAGGCCATCGGGGACAGTACCTTCGATTCGTGGGGTGACGCCCGGGATGCATTTGTCGCTTGGGCACAACAATTCAGCGCCAATCTCAAGAAGCGGCAGGGTGGTTGATCGATAGGTGGCTACGTAGCTCGTGAATCAGGATGAGTATTTGCCTTGGCGCTTT
>JAAXGF010000405.1 GCA_012267605.1 Alphaproteobacteria bacterium
GAGTTGCGGAAGTCGGGCTAGCTGACCGCAGGCGGCGAGAATATCGCGCCCACGAGGTGTCCTCACTGGCGCCGAAAAACCCGCAGCGTTGACAATGCGAGCGAATTTCTCAATGGCTCCCGGCGTTGCACATTCATAGGGCGCTCCCGGCCATGGATTGAAAGGAATCAAGTTGACCTTCGCCGGTATCCCGCTGATCAGACGAACTAGTTCTCGAGCATCCGCTCGTGAATCATTTACTCCCTTGAGCATGACGTACTCGAAAGTGATGCGCCGTGCATTCGATCCGCCGGGATATTTTCGGCATGCGGCCATGAGCGCGGCGAGACCGTATTTTCGATTTAGCGGAACCAGTTCGTCGCGCAATTCGTCGGTCACCGCGTGAAGAGAAATTGCTAGTCCGACTCCCAGCTCTTCACCGCAGCGGCGTATCTGCGGCACGACGCCGGCGGTCGATAGCGTAATTCGCCGTCGGGACAATGAAATCCCCTCCCCATCCATTATTATTTTCAGAGCCTCTGCAACGTTGTCATAATTGAATAAGGGCTCGCCCATACCCATCATGACAACGTTAGAAATCATCCGCCCTTCTTTCGGCGACGGCCATTCGCCGAAGTGATCGCGAGCAAGCATGATTTGTCCGACAATCTCGCCAGCGCTAAGGTTGCGCGCTAAGGCTTGGGTTCCCGTGTAACAGAACCGGCAATTTAACGTGCATCCAATCTGGGACGATAAGCAAACGGTGCCACGATCGGATTCGGGGATATAGACGGTTTCAGCTTCCCGCCCATCCGTGAATTGCAATAACCACTTGCGCGTTTGGTCCAAAGAGAATTGAGCCCGTGCCACTTTCGGACGGCTGATCACATAGCGCGCCGCCAGCCGTTCGCGCAACGGCTTTGACAAGTTCGTCATTGCCGAGAATTCAGTTACTCCCCGATAATAAATCCAGTGCCATAGCTGTCGAACACGGAAAGGCTCTTCTCCACAGGCCGCGAGTTCGGCAGCCAAGCTGGTGCGGCTAAGTCCGAGCAGGTCGCAGCGCCCGTCCGGCTTTGACGCGACATGTGAGAGACAGCTGTTCATCTCCGGTTGATAGCCGTCTGGCCCCCCGTTTGACAAGTATTGGCATGTGACCGCTGTCGAGACCACGAGCTCAACGTAGAGACGAATTGTGAGATAAGCGATTTTACCGCGAGGCTAGCGGACCTCGTGGCACTCGACGACTTCGATACTGCCTTTGCCTTCGAGTTCGACCATTCCGTGGCTCTTACCACGGCACCGATTGCGCACATGAATCCAAGCCGCACCGCTTAGTGCAACCGTTCCGGCGGTCGCGTGATCAACGATTCGTGCCGCAATGTTGACGGTGTCGCCCCATAGGTCAAATAGGAACTGACGTTTACCCATGATACCGGCCACAACTGGTCCAAAGTGGATGCCTACACGCACTTGCCAACTCGGATCCAACTTCAGCGATCCTTCACGCATCTCCAGTCCACACTTGACGCTGGTGAGCACCGGATCGTCACAGTGACTGATAAGACCAGCCGTGGCCATAAACGCATCACCAATCGTCTTTATTTTCTCCATACCGTGACGCGTAGCGAGATCCTCGAAGAAAGCGACCAGCTCCTGCAATTCGGAAACTACCTTTTCGGGTGGATGCAGATCACAGTATCTCGTGAATCCAACGATATCGCAGAACAGGACGGCCACATTCTCGTACCGCCTCGGCTTAACCTCGTTGGTTTCCTTTAGCTCACGGACTGCACCAGGCGGAAGAATTGCGCGTAAGAGATCGTCGGCCCTCGCTTTCTCAGCCTCCAGCATATCCAAGTGCAGTGCCTCAAGGTCTCGAAGCTTCTTTTTTTTCCAAGAAAGCACCGACACGGGCATGAAGCAAAACAGGGTTAAACGGCTTCGGAAGATAATCCTCGGCGCCAAGCTTGATACATCGGACAACGCTGTCCAGCTCGTCCAGGGCCGATATCATGATCACTGGGACATCGCGCAATGCCGTATCAGCCTTAATTTGCTCAAGAGTCTCGTAGCCGTTCATCACCGGCATCATGATATCCAGCAATACAAGGTCGAATGGACGACCGGCCATCATTTCAAGGGCTTGTTTACCGTTTTCCGCCATAGCCAAGTTGTCGAAGCCTTCGCGGTTGAGACGACGGGATAACATGTACCGATTGTCCTCGTTGTCATCGACAATAAGGATGGCATGACTATTCGTGCTCAAGACACAACCCCATGATACTTGGAGGCCTCGGGAGCCGTTTCGCGCGTGTGTTCCTCACTAGAAATTGCTGCCGGCAAGCGAAGCGTAAAAACAGAACCCTCGCCGCAAACGCTGGTCACCGCGATGTCTCCTCCGAGACGGCGGGCGAGACGTCGGCTGATAGCCAGTCCGAGGCCAGCGCCGCCGTAAGCACGAGAAAGCGACGAATCGGCTTGTGAAAAATCGTCGAATATTTCCTCTAAGGTTTCTGGGGCCATACCGATTCCAGTATCTGATACCGCGAAGGAAATCTCCTCGTATGACTGACCAGGTTCACGGGTAACCATTAGAGCAATAGTTCCGTTTTCCGTAAATTTGCAGGCATTGGACAGCAGATGCACAAGAATTTGTTTTACCCGAGC
The DNA here is from genome assembly GCA_012267605.1 of Alphaproteobacteria bacterium. Lineage (GTDB taxonomy): Bacteria > Pseudomonadota > Alphaproteobacteria > JAAXGF01 > JAAXGF01 > JAAXGF01. The sequence goes on from JAAXGF010000405.1 coordinate 2,650, forward strand.
CATATCGGAACACATTTCTCCCACTTCTCCCACGGTGCGCAACGACAACGCGTTTCCCCGCTTCGCGGCGAGCGGACGCATCGTCGCAATAATTTCATCCAGGAGAGATTCGAGCTCAAATTCGCTTACAACCAAAACCACTTCGCCAGAATCGATCTTTGAGAGGTCGAGAATATCGTTCACCAATGCGAGCAAATGGGTCGCCACCTTGAAAATTCGTTGCAAAGGCTCCGCTGCGCCAGCTTGGTCATCGTCGTTGGCATCCTCAATCAAAATCTCGGTCAAACCGATGATCACGTTCAATGGCGTTCGTAATTCGTGGCTCATATTTGCCATAAACTGCGACTTCGCGCGCGCCGATTCCGGACCATTTATTGTCGATTCGTCGTCGCGCAAGAAGGTGGTGGCGTCGCGAAATACCATTGCAACAAATTTACCTTCAACGTCACCTAATGGCCTACTGAAGACCGCTGCAGGAAATCTTGCGCCGTCCTTCCGCCGACCGGCCACCAAGCGATCAACCGCCAACCAACCTTTCAAGTCTTCCTTTTCTCCGTAGCGAAGACTTTTAATACGATCTCGTTCGTCAGTAACTAGAGCAGACAAATTTACACCCAAAAATTCCTCGCGGCCGTAACCGAACATGGTTTCAGCTGCCGTGTTCACGGCCAGGACACAACCCTGATCGTCACCGATAACCATAGCATCCGGAACCGCCTTGAGCAGGGCGCGGTACATCCCATCGCCAAATCTCGCCGTCACGCCCAACGTATCCCTTTTCAATTGTCCATGAAGGAACACCTCGTTCCGCCCAAGAAAGCCCAATCGCCATTCTCAACCTTGCGGTACGGACGTGAAGAATTTCTTATCTACTTTGGAAACCGGTCAGTCTCAAGGTAAAGCTTAAATTCCAGACCTGAGAAAATAGCGCGAGTTGCCGCATATACCTCCCAGACTCCGGTCTGGATACGGATAGTTCGCGAAAATGTAACTGCCCAGGTCTGAT
>JAAXGF010000120.1 GCA_012267605.1 Alphaproteobacteria bacterium
CGGCGCGGTCGTGGATGTGGACCCCGAAGCCGGCGAGCTCACCGCGCGCTTCGAGGACCGCGATCTCGTCTACGGCTTCGGCGAGCTCGACGCGCTGGTGCCGGCCTATGCCGCGACGGTGCACAAGAGCCAGGGCTCGGAATATCCGGCGGTGGTGATCCCGGTGCTGACGCAGCACTACGCGATGCTGAAGCGGAACCTGCTTTATACCGGGGTCACGCGGGGCAAGCGGCTGGTGGTGCTGGTGGGCCAGAAGAAGGCGGTGGCCATCGCGGTGCGCAACGTCTCCGGACGGCGGCGCTGGTCCAAGCTCGACGAGTGGCTCAATCATGCCCCGCGGGAGCGGCTCGCCGGCTCGCAAGACGGTCGGCACCGGGAATCGCCGCCGACAGAGATACGCTCAAGTTGGATTTCAAACGATTCCCAATAGATTCCCAATATGCTAAATTGGCTTGTTTCCAGAAATGGCGAAGCCGTCAAAAACATCAATGTTTTCGGGGGCTTCTTTGGTTGCGGGGGCAGGATTTGAACCTGCGACCTTCAGGTTATTAGCCTGAGTGTTATACGCTCTATACCTATGGTGCCATCCAGGCTTGGGCGCTTGCCGCCGAATCCGCTGGGACCACCGATGTCACGAAAGTCGTCGACGCTTTGAAATCAGGTAAATTTGACACGGTGCTCGGCAACATCGGCTTTGATGAGAAGGGCGACGTAACCGCACCGGGCTATGTTTTCTACGAGTGGAAGAGCGGTACATACGATTATTTCTGAGAGTGAGGGCTCAGAACTCTATGTATTCGTGAGTCCCGTGCGCGCCGTGGTTGTTATTCCACGGCGCCACTTTTCCGCAGCATTCGGACGACATCCGGGTGCTTGAATTCGATGGCAATTTTCAATGGTGATCGACCTTGGCCGTCGCGTCGATTGACGTCGGCACCATTGTCGACGAGGAGGGATGCGACCCCAAGTCTGCCGTTGCGCGCGGCCATGAAAAGCGGTGACATTCCAGCTGAATTCGCCAGGTCGATGGGTGACTTCTTGGAAATAAGGATCTCGGCGATGCTGTATCGTCCGTTCGCCGCCGCGACGTGAATGGGAAGGCCACCGTTATCGTTCGCCGCGGCAATGTCCGCGCCCTTTGCGATAAGCATTCTGACCATCTTGTGCTCGCCGGCGGCGGACGCCTCGTACAGGGCCGTTCTGCCGCCCATGTCCCTAGATTCGATATTGGCCTTATTTTCCAAGAGCAACTTCGCGATATTGTAGTCTCCGTTTTCCGCGGCCAAATGTAAGGGGGCGTTGCCGCGACCATTCTTAAATTCAATGTCTGCGCCCCGTTCAATGAGAAGTTTTGCCATGGCGACTCGGCCGTGTGCGGCGGCCCGATGAAGCATGGTTTCACCGTTTTCGTCGGTCACGTTCACATCGCCGCCCTCGTCGAGATAACCCTCGATCAAATTGGTGGCGCCAGCCTGCGCGGCTTCGAATATCGTTATAGCGTAAACAGGTGATGCCAGCGCGATTCCAAGTGCTGCGGCCACCGTGGCCATGACCGGTTGCGTAGCCATTACAGAAATCCATATGAATGTGAAAAGATTAATCTAGCAGATTCCATCGCGTCACCCAATCTGATCTATGGCGCCGATTTACCTGGCCGAACTACGGGGCAACGACTAGGCAGTCCACCCCGCGTGTTTTTAGAGCTGCGCAAAGGGTCCGTGCCTTTGATTCTTTCTCTAGCGGGCCGGCCTGGATACGGAAAATCGAGCCGGCAGGCGAAGGGCGGTCGACCCTTTGAAACCGAGCCTCAAGCCGATTCAAGAGTTCGCTGTGTTGGGCGCGCAGATTTTGCCACTGTTTTTTCGCCGACTCCGAGCTACCAAACGCTCCTAATTGGACTCGGTAAACATCGGCTTCGGTTGTTGACGACGGTGCGCTCGGCGTGGTGGCCGCTGGCATCGGCTTGGCCATCTGAGTTGGAGTGGACGTTGGCTTCTCCACTGGCTCAGGCGGTGGCGCGACCGCTTTCGAGGGGAGTGAAGACTGTGAGGCCGGGCCGTCTAAGGGTTCTTCGGGCGGTGGGAGAAGCCGTTCAGGGGGGCGCGAATCAGCATCAGGCTCGATCACGTCGTAGACCAAGATTTCTTGATTGGGCACGCTGAGTCCACCAGGTTCGTCCGGCCGAACCTTAGTCGGCCCCTCTGCCGCCCGAACAAACGGCGGTTCGCCCGTCGAGTTTTGTCGGCCAGCAATGTAAGAGGCATACACCGCCAGTGCCGACGCGGCCAAGCATGCGATCGCGGTTGCCGCGACGAGAAGCCGCCGGTCCCTTAGGGGAAAGCGTTTTTGGGACGTCTGACCAACATCACCAAACAATTTCTCAAGTATGCTCATAACGCGTTCCTCGGAGTGCCATACCATGTAAATGGACGTATGCTACGATCAATGGCAAGGCAGGCGATCGTGCAACTATTTTAAAACAATTCATCCAAAATTTATTAGGGAGTGCATCGAACTCATTAGGCTACCGCATTTCATCGACAGGTTCGACGCCGAATATTCGTAAGCCGGAGGCAATTGTGAACCCGACAGCGCGAACGAGAGCGAGGCGCGCCAAGCTCAACGACGGGTTTTCCGCAACGATAAATCTTAAGCTTGGGCTCTCGTTACCCTTGTTCCACTGGGCATGGAATTCTGCTGCGAGTTCGGACAGGAAAAACGCCAGGCGATGTGGCTCATGGGCTTGGGCTGCGGTTTCGACGGATTGTGGCCACGCGGCCAAGGTTTTGATTAAGGCAAGCTCGCCTGGGTCGGTCAAACACGTCAAGTCCGATTTGGCAAGTGCCTCCGCCGTCAAATCCACATCGTCAAACGCCGCCCGCGCGTTTCGTAATGCAGAACACGATCGTGCGTGCGCGTACTGAACATAGAAAACAGGATTGTCCTTGGACTGCTCCATGACCTTCGAAAGGTCAAAATCCAAGGGTGCATCGTTTCGTCGTGTCAACATGATGAAGCGAAGGACGTCTTTGCCCACTTCGTCCAAGACTTCACGTAGAGTGACGAAGGTACCTGCACGTTTTGACATCTTAACTGGAACGCCGTCTCTGGTCACCCGGACGAGCTGACACAATTTGACGTCCAGTGCCACGTCGCCGTCCGTCAATGCCTCCACAACGGCAGACATCCGCTTGACGTAACCACCATGGTCAGCGCCCCATACGTCGATCAATTCGCTGTAGCCGCGAGAAATCTTGTCGTGATGGTAGGCGATATCGCTGGCGAAATAGGTCCATGTGCCGTCCGATTTTGTAACTGGACGATCCACGTCGTCGCCAAAATTTTTGGAAAGAAAGAGAGTCTGTTTTCGTGGTAGCCAATTTTCAGGTCGCTTGCCTTTCGGTGGTTCCAAAATACCTTCGGCGACACAACCCTTTTTCCTCAATGCGTCGATCACACTTGCCACCGTCCCGTCACGATGGAGATCACGTTCGTGAACGAAATGATCGAATCTTATTCCCAGGTCCCCGAGATCTTTCCTAATTTCCGCCAACATACGTTCTGAACCTCGGCGGCCGAAGGATTCGATCCGCGTTTCTCGGGGCGCATCCAACCATTTGTCACCATCTCGGGCAAACTGTTCGGCAGTTTCGTTGAGATATTCTCCCGGATAAAGGCCCTCGGGTAATTCGCCTGGGTTGTCGCCGCGGAGCGCTCGGTACCGGTGATAAATGGAATCGGCTAGTGCAACGATTTGCGCGCCAGCGTCGTTGACGTAATACTCGCGTGTAACCTCGTAGCCTACTTTCTCCAAGAGTGCGGCAAGGGCGTCGCCAAAAACACCGCCGCGCGCGTGGCCGATGTGAAGCGGACCTGTGGGATTGGCCGAGACATACTCGACATTGACCCTTTGACCCTGACCGATACCACTTTCGCCGTAGGTATCACCCGCGTTCAGTACGTCGGCCAAGCGGGCTCGCCAAAACGAATCTGACAACCGGATATTGATAAAACCGGGTCCGGCGACATCCGTTCTGGTGACAGATTCGTGGCGGGCCAATTCTGTAACGATTCGCTCAGCGATGTGGCGCGGCGGTGCGCCTGCGAGACGGGAAACCGCGAGCGCCACGTTGGTTGAGATATCTCCTCGCCTAGGGTCTTTCGGCGCTTCAACAGTGAACGGTTGCGCATCAAGGTCCTCGGACAGTCCGCCCCGCCGCGATACTTCGGCTAGACTCTCGGCGACGATTTTCTTGAACTCATGAAAAACGTTCATTTGCGTGGGACTAGAAATTTTTCATCGCACGGACCGCGGTAAATCGGCACCCCTTGGCTCCACCAAAAGATCATTCGCTGGGTCGGGGATTGTGCCGGGGGTCAGCGCGAGGCGTGTTGCCATGGGAGACGGGCGACCTAAGGTGCAGCAAAAAGATCCGGTGTATCCGGAAAGAACCGCGCATGGGCAGCGATCGCATACCGATCAGTCATGCCAGCAATGTAATCGGAAGCAACTCTTGCCGCACTGTTCGTGGAATTAATTTTTTGACGCCACACATCAGGCAACTGCCTCGGATCGTCGTGGAAGACGCGGAAAAGGTTTCCAACGATTCGGCGCGCGCCTTCGGCGACGCGGGTAACTCTATGATGGCGATACATTCGTGTCCGTAAGAACGCCTTTAAGGCTCGCTGCGCGTTTTCCAAGGGTTCAGAGAACGCGACGGCGGGGTGTCCCAGCCGGCGTATATCGTCAGCGCTGCACGGATTGGCGTGTTTCAGGCGCCGGCGTGTTTCGTCAAGCACGTCGTTGATCATTAGGCTGATCAGGCGCCGCACGGATTCATGAGTCAGCCTGGTTTCATCCAACCCTGGGTGATGATCTGCTACGTCCGTGAATACCCGGCCCACGACAGGTAGTTCGGCGAGATCGTCTATGGAAAAAAGATGGGCGCGGAGTCCGTCGTCGATGTCGTGATTGTTATAAGCGATATCGTCACTCAATGCGGCGACCTGAGCTTCGGCCCCTGCATAGCTCTCGAGTTCCAAATTTTGGCAAGCAGTGTGTGTGCGTACCGCTTCAAACATGGCGTCGGAGTCCGACGCTATTGGCCCGTTATGTTTCACAATTCCTTCCAAGGTTTCCCAGGTGAGGTTTAGGCCATCGAAGTTGGCATATCGCGCTTCCAATTTGGTTAGAAGTCTCAGGGTTTGAGCATTGTGGTCAAATCCACCGAATGGTCTCATTGACATGGCCAATGCTTCTTCACCTGCATGGCCAAATGGGGGGTGGCCGAGATCGTGGGCGAGGGCCAGCACTTCTGAAAGATCCTCGTCCAGGCCGAGGGTACGGCTTATGGAGCGCGCGATTTGTGAAACTTCGATGCTGTGAGTTAGGCGTGTCCGATAATGATCGCCCTCGTGGTATACGAAGACTTGTGTCTTGTGCATGAGGCGACGAAAAGCCGTAGAGTGTATGATTCGATCACGGTCACGTTGAAAGGCTGTTCGGGTAGGACTCTCTGATTCCGGATACAGACGGCCACGACTGGAATTCGGGTTACAGGCGTAGCGGGCACGCTCGCAGCTTCGGTGTTCGCGCCCCACAACCGGAGGAACCCGATCGCCAACCGATTTTTGCTGGACGATTGACATATCTTGGCGATGACATACATAGGAATGCGGCGAAGTCAACGATCCCTCAGGCCAGATTTCGAATGTGAGGTGAAATTGATAGCGACGACGCAAGGTGCCACCATTACCTTGACACAACGCGCGGCACGCCGGATCGCGTTCGTGCTCAAGAAAGAAACCAACGAAAACCTTCGGCTCCGTGTGGCCGTATCCGGGGGTGGTTGCTCCGGATTTCAATATGGTTTTACCCTCGACGACGTTTTGGCCGACGATGATCAGGTGATCGAACACGATGGTGCGGTCGTGGTAATCGATGAAATATCACTCGGTTATATCGCTGGTGCGGAGCTTGATTGGGCCGAGTCGTTGGAAGGATCCCGATTTACCCTTGGAAATCCGAACGCCACCGCCTCGTGCAGCTGCGGTAGTTCATTTGCTATTTGATGACACTACCGCATCAGCCTCGTCCAGCGAATGGGCGGATTGGAGTGGGAGCAGGTGGTGCGAACCTCGTCACCAACTATAAGATTAATAGGTCGCAACAGTGAAAGTTGCGACGTGGAACGTCAATTCGATTAAGGCGCGGTTGCCCAACGTCCTTGACTGGTTGCGTGAGGCAGCGCCTGACATTTTGCTGCTGCAGGAAACCAAGACGATTACTGAGGATTTTCCCTATCTGGAATTTGTTGACATAGGTTACACGGTCGCGGCGCACGGGCAGAAATCCTATAACGGGGTTGCTATCGTTTCCAATCGTCCCATCGAAGTTGTTGCTACCGGATTACCTGGCGACGATGACGATGAACAGGCCCGTTACATTGAGGCATGGGTCGACGGGGTCCGCGTAGCGTCGATCTATTTACCGAATGGCAACCCGGTCGATTCCGAAAAGTTCTACTACAAATTGGCGTGGATGGAACGGCTATTCCTTCGTGCCCGTGAGTTGCTCGCCAACGAAGAAGTCATTGTGCTGGGAGGCGATTATAATGTTTGCCCCACCGATGGCGACGTGTATGACCCGGATTCGTGGCAAGGAGACGCCCTGTGTCGACCAGAATCACGGGCTGCATATCGCAAGATAATTCACCTTGGCTATACTGACGCCTTCCGAGTCTTCCATGGCGAGTTGGGACGTTACAGCTACTGGGATTATCAAGGTGGGGCATGGCATCAGGACAACGGCTTACGGATTGATCATTTGCTGCTTTCACCCCAGGCTGCGGACAGGCTGGAAACATGCGACATCGACAAGAAGCCGCGCGGCAAGCCCAAGGCATCCGATCACACGCCCGTATGGTGTTCTATACTAGAAAAACCCGATTTCGGCGGTTGGACCTCAGTCGCTGGAAACGCAAAATCAAAATAGTCGCGAATTTCGTCAACCAATATTTACCGGGAACGAAAAGTCGCGGGTAGACTGGCGTATTCAGTTGGCCTAGACTTCATAGGTTTTTCGAAAAAGACAATTATAACGGCCTTTTCGAAAATTCGCGGGGCGAGCGGGGACAGGTGTACGGCGGGCGCGATTGTGCCCGATAGCACGGGCACCAACGATACCTGTTTTGGTTGTTTCGGGGGTTATGATGTTGAAAAGGAAGCCCATCGGAATTTCCCGAGCCCTGGTTGTGCGGCTTGTTGTGGGAATATTTATCCTCGGCTCAGTGGTAGATTCCGCCCACGCCAAGAGTGCCGAGATTGTCATCGAGGCGTCGACGGGCCGGGTTCTTCATGCCTTTCGGCCCGATCACCGGCATTATCCGGCGTCATTGACAAAGTTAATGACCCTATATCTCTTATTCGAGGCCTTGGAGGACGGGCGAATCACACTTGATACGCGGTATCCGGTGTCGCGCTGGGCCGCTTTACAGCAGCCTACTCGCTTGGGTCTGCACAAGGGCCAGTCGTTGCGGGTTCGCGACGCCATTCTTGGGCTGATCACAAAATCCGCTAATGACGCGGCCACGGTGGTCGCCGAGGGCTTGGCCGGATCGGAGGTCAAGTTCGCCACGCTCATGACCAAGAAGGCCCGGGCACTGGGCATGAACTCCACGACTTTTCGAAATGCAAACGGCTTGCCGAATCGGGGGCAACTTAGCACAGTGCGCGACATGGCTCGGCTCGCTTGCGCGCTGTACCGCCATTTTCCGAGCTATTATCGATATTTTGCTACACAAACCTTCCGATACGCGAATCGCACTTACACGAACAGCAATAAATTACTGGCCTCGTATCCCGGAACAGATGGTCTCAAGACTGGATATATTCGCGCGTCGGGCTTTAATCTTGTGGCCTCCGCTGAACGTGGCGGCCGGCGTCTCATCGGCGTGGTTTTCGGCGCGGGGTCGCCCAAGGACCGGGATCGGCGCATGATCGGACTGCTGAATCGGGGGTTTCGCACTCCCGCCCTCGCGACTCCGCCACCACCGGTGCCTAAGCCGCTTCTCGGAGGGTGGAAGTACGCTTGGGCCTTGCAGGTCGGAGCATTTCGAGATTCCGACACGGCCCACACCGCCCTGGCCAATAGCCGCTGGAACATCCCCGCGGATGTCGATCGCGTTGTGCCGATCGTGGCTCGGGTCCGTTCGGAATCGGGTCGGGTGATGTACCGGGCAAGATTTATCGGGATGTCGGAAACACAAGCACGCCAGACGTGCCACGATATGTCGAAGCGAGGGATTGTTTGTCAGGTGGTCAAGCACGATGCCAAGGATATCATATTGGGTGTGGCGGGATTCTAGGTTCCCGAATTTCAACCGGAATTTTCGGTGCAAAGCTGACGACCCAGCGGAGGTCGTTGCCGGCGAATGACCAAACTGTCAATCGCTAGATCGCCGTTTACGAATTCGAAGTCGGGCCCTGTCACAATTTTCCCTCAATGGGGCAATATGGTCTGAACGATCATTCAATCTCTGGTCGGAATTAGATATGATCACCATGTTATGCCTGTGGTATGGGGTACATTCGTTGGGCGATGACGGGCGATGACGGGCGATGACGGACGAAAGGCGAAACGGTAACGGTCCGGTCACATCCATAGTGACCAAAACTAAGCCGAGGGTGAAAAAACCCTCGATGTACAAGGTTTTGTTGCTGAACGACGACTATACGCCGATGGATTTCGTTGTGATCGTACTACAAAAGTATTTTCGCAAGTCTCACGAGGATGCAACCCGCATTATGCTTCATGTGCATCAGCGGGGTGTGGGAATTTGCGGCGTTTTCCCCTACGACGTCGCTGAGTCAAAAGTGGTACAGGTCGTAGAATTTGCTCGCCAGAACCAACATCCGTTACAATGCACGATGCAAAGTGCCTAGGGAAAGCAGGTAAGGAATAGAACGCCCATGCTTTCAGCCAGCCTTGAGCATACATTGCACGGTGCACTGGCCCTGGCAAACGGCCGACACCATGAATATGCCACATTGGAACATTTGCTCATGGCGTTGACTGAAGATGATGACGCAGCGCCGGTGATGCGTGCCTGCGGTGTCGATATTTCCGAGCTACGCGAAAATCTTGAGTCGTACCTTGATACCGAACTCCGGGGGTTGGTTGTTGACGGCATTTCCGAAGCCAAGCCTACGGTCGGGTTTCAGCGGGTTTTGCAGCGTGCTGCAATGCATGTCCAGGCCTCTGGGCGAAGCGAGGTAAATGGCGCTAACGTTCTCGTGGCGCTGTTCTCCGAACGAGAGGCGTTCGCCGTTTATTTTCTGCAACGCCAGGACATGTCACGTCTTGACGCGGTAAGTTTTATTTCGCACGGCGTTTCCAAGGTTGCTGGAAGGAATGAATCTCCAACCGTGCGTGGTACCGACGAAGAAGAAACGGAACAGCCCGTCGTTCGCGACGGGAGTTCCGCGTTGGATGCCTACTGCGTGAATCTCAACGAAAAGGCGAAGGATGGCAGGATCGATCCGCTCGTTGGACGTCAAGCCGAAGTCGAGCGCACCATTCAGGTGCTCTGTCGCCGGGCTAAAAACAATCCGCTCTACGTGGGCGATGCAGGCGTTGGAAAAACGGCGATTGCCGAGGGGTTGGCAAGACGTATTTCGCTCGGCGATGTTCCGGATGTTTTGCATGATGCCATCATTTTTGCCCTCGACATGGGATCGTTGTTGGCAGGCACCCGTTACCGAGGCGATTTTGAGGAACGTATCAAGGCAGTCATCAGTGAATTGGAGGCGCACGACGGCGCAATCCTGTTTATCGATGAAATCCACACCGTTATTGGCGCCGGTGCGACCAGCGGTGGATCGCTCGATGCGTCGAATCTCTTAAAACCTTCACTTTCCAGCGGTTCATTGCGTTGCATAGGTTCGACGACATACAAGGAGTACCGCAATCATTTCGAAAAGGATCGTGCTCTTGTACGCCGGTTTCAGAAGATTGATGTGAACGAGCCAAGTGTCGAAGAAACCTTCGAAATTCTCAAGGGTCTCAAGTCGTACTACGAGGAATATCACGGAGTTCGCTACACTACCGATGCGTTGCACACTGCAGCTGAGCTTTCGGCGCGGCACATAAACGACCGGAAATTGCCGGATAAAGCGATTGATGTCATCGATGAGGTCGGCGCAGCGCAAATGTTGGTGCCTGAACGGGACCGCCGAAAGGTGATCCACGTCAAGGATATCGAGGAAATCATCGCCAAGATGGCCCGCGTGCCATCGAAGCGAGTTTCCAGCGGTGACAAGGAATCCCTCAAGAACCTCGAATCCGATCTCAAGAACGTTGTATTTGGCCAGGATCGCGCCATCGAAGCCCTGGCTAGCGCGATTAAGTTGTCGCGCGCGGGCTTGCGTGATCCGAACAAACCGGTTGGCAATTATTTGTTTTCAGGGCCGACGGGCGTAGGCAAGACGGAAGTCGCCCGCCAGCTCGCCGCTATCATGGGGGTCGAGCTGATCCGATTCGACATGTCGGAGTACATGGAACGCCATAGCGTTTCACGGTTGATCGGCGCACCGCCCGGATATGTCGGGTTCGATCAAGGCGGCATGTTGACCGACGCAGTCGATCAGCAGCCGCACGCGGTGCTTTTGCTGGACGAAATTGAAAAGGCGCATCCTGACTTGTTTAATATTTTGCTTCAGGTGATGGATTACGGGAAATTGACGGACCACAACGGAAAATCCATCGATTTTAGCAATATCGTGTTGATCATGACCACCAATGCCGGGGCTTCGGATCTGGCGAAGGCGGCGGTTGGGTTTGCCCGTGAGGATCGTATGGGCGATGACGAGGATGCGATCAAAAAGACTTTCACGCCCGAGTTCCGCAATCGACTGGACGCTATTATCGGCTTCGCTCAGCTCGGGCCCGAGATCGTTTCCAAAGTTGTCGAAAAATTTGTTCTTGAACTCGAGGCTCAGCTCGCTGATCGGGGTGTTACCATCGAACTGACCAAGGATGCGCGTACCTGGTTAGCCGAGCGGGGTTTCGATAAGAAGAACGGTGCCCGGCCGTTGGCCCGGGTGATTCAGGAGCATGTCAAGAAGCCTTTGGCCGACGACATCCTCTTCGGTCGCCTCGCCAAGGGCGGCCGAGTCCGGGTTCATACTAAGAACCACAAGTTGGCCTTCGACGTTATGACCGACCGATTGAAAAAACGACGCCGATCAAGCAAGGGTGGCAGTGCCCGCGAACTCGCGCCGGTAGAGTGACCCAGGGATTTCTTGGTTCATCGCGCTTCAATATAGCGGCTCGTATGTTTTCGATTCTTTGTGGGCCCGGGTTGCGAATTGGTGACCGAATTCACAGAGAAGATATCTACCTCGCACTGCAAATTTGGCGTCGTTGTCGTTCAACGCGAGATTTGTAGATGAGCCGCGGTTCTGTCTGACGGAAACGGAGTCGGTGAGTTCATCGAAGTGGGAAATCTACCAGTCTCGGTTGCTCGCGCAGGCAGTTGGCCGCGGAATCATCGTTTAAACAAGCGCAGCGACGTGATATCATTCAAAAAAAAAGTTCGATGAGTGGGAATACCGAAATTTTGGGTGGGTGTTCGACCTGGTTTCCAGCCGGGGTGGCATCGTATCTTGGGGAATTGAGATTACCCCATAGTTCGTTTGAGTCCGTGATCCGCATCGTTGTACGAGAGATTATTATGATTACGATTACCGGCATAAAAGACCTTGGCTTTCGGTCAGACAAAAAGCGCCGCAGTACCAAAGTGAAAAAGAATGGGCAGGATCTATTGGCCCAAAAAGGGTGGGAGGAATTTAACCGCCGAAAAAATAAGCGAATGTCGGTCCTCAGCATCGTGGGCGCGGTGACTGGTTTCTTGCTCGCGGTCAGTGTCGTCGGAATTTACATTGGCGTGCGATTTAGCGGCTGATTTAGAGCAAACGGAAAATCCGCCTATACCTAACTTAGTTATGGAAAGTCGCCAAAGTCGTTGGCAGTGCATCTCAATGGGATTGGCGAGGTTGATGTCGACGTCTTCGACGATCGAGTGAGGCTCACGCCTAGAGCGGTGTCGTTCACCTCGCCAGCAGAGACGTTTTTTCAAGACGTATCGGACATTAGCACGACGGAACTTGTCAAAGACAAGGCCGTGGTACCGATTGAGTTTGACCGAGAGACGGGAACGCTCTTGAATATGTCGACCGTGACCTTGAGGACAACGAACTGATTGTACACCGAGGAGAAGCCGCTCTACGCTGAGGCCATCGTGGGCGGTCATTTCGATATCGCTTCAGGGCGTTATCACCTCAATCTGTTTCTCTGGTTCTTGGATGTTTACGGTAACGTCCGCGGAGATTTGGTAATGAAGTTCGTTACCGTCGTGTTCGCCTTGCTATTTTCCGCGTCGCTAGCCAGAGGCGACGAGCGACTTCCGCATTATGCAAATGACATGGATTGCTGGTATTGCGCGCCGATGGAGATCAACCGGCTGGCCGCCTTAGTGGGCGATGATGCCTTGCTGGATATGGTGTGCAGACTATCGTCGGAGCGTTTCACGCCCAGCCGCCTGGGTTTGGCGACGGGACTGCCCGAGGGCCAGGTCTTGCAGCGTATCAATACCTTACGGAGTTGGGGGCTGGTACGCATGGTCAGGCACGATTCCGCAACTACTATTGTTGAGCCATTGCCCGGAGACGGCGCACGAACGCTTCGCCGATGGGCGTCAAGATATTGTGCCAACGGTGACGAATGCGGGACCCAGGCCGCGAACACGAGCACCGAGCAGAATCGACGAGCGAAAAGATCAGATCGCGTTGGCACGGCATCTTCACAGGTCAGCGGCGGGGTCGGCTTAAAAGGCAACCTCGTCACAGTATTTGGCGGATCCGGCTTTATTGGTCGCGAGCTGGTTAAGCGGTTAGTGGCCGCCGGCGCCCGCGTTCGAGTGGCTTCCCGCAACCCGCGTCAAGCGCTGTGGCTGACAAAATTGGGTGATGACAGACCGGTGGAGCTGATGGCCGTCGACATCGGTGACAATGCGGGGATCGAGAAAGCGATCGCTGGCGCGGACATGGTCGTTAATCTTGTTGGCATCATTTTTGAAAAGGGTCCGCAAACCTTCCCCATGGTCCACACCCGGGGCGTTCACAATATCGCCCATGCGGTGGCGAAAGCGAATGTCTCGCGATTGGTCCTCGTTTCCGCCATCGGCGCCGATCTCACATCGGCTTCACACTATTCCAAGACCAAGGCACAAAGCGAGACCGCTGCGCGGGACGCGTTTCCCGAGGTCACCGTGGTGCGTCCGAGCATTGTATTCGGACCGGAGGACAGATTCTTTAACCGCATCGCCACGATCGCACGTGCCTCGCCGGTCCTGCCCGTATATGGCGGCGGCAAGACAGTCACTCAGCCCGTCTACGTCGGCGACGTCGGTGACGCGATCGTTCGTATCCTCCAAGATCCGGGGACCAAGGGACAGGTCTATGAGCTTGGTGGACCTCGGAAAATGACCTTGCGCGAGATCTATACCTTGGTGATGGCGGAGACGGGTCACAAGCGTTATTTGATGTCGGTGCCGTTTTGGTTTGCCGAAGCTCAGGCCACAATATTGGAGAAGATGCCGAACCCGCTGGTGACGCGCGACCAGGTAACCATGCTGCGGCGCGACAACGTGGTGAATAGCGAAGCCCTTGGCTTGGCCGATCTCGGCATCACACCGACACGGATCGAAGACATCGCGCCCAGCTATCTCGGGAGTGGCCGCGGCAAGTCCAAACCTGCCTATTAAGGGCAGTGTGCAAGAATTTGGCACAAAGTCCTGACACTTGGCCAGAATCCAAATCTACCGTTGTATTGTGGGCATCCACGAACAGTTCGATGGACAGCCCGCATCGGGCACCGCTCTTGTAAGCAGTCTTGTGGGTAACTGCCCAGGTGCCTCAA
>JAAXGF010000335.1 GCA_012267605.1 Alphaproteobacteria bacterium
ATCAATCACCTGCGGGAGGCTGAGGTGCTCGTGGGCCAAGGGCGTACGGTTGGCGAGGTCTGTCGCCGGATTGGCGTGTCGGAGCAGAGTTACTATCGTTGGCGCCGTGAGTACGGAGGGCTGAAGCTCGACCAGGCTCGGCGGCTAAAGGAGCTGGAGCAAGAGAACGTGTGACTACGGCGCGCGGTGTCCGATCTGACGCTGGACAAGCTGATTCTCAAGGAAGCGGCGGAGGGAAACTGGTAAGCCCCGAACGTCGCCGACGGTGTGTTTGGCATGTCCGGGGGAAGTACGGTGTTTCGGAGAGACGGGCGCGCAAGGTTCTGGGCCATTCCCGAACCACGCACCGCTATGCGTCTGTCTCAGCGCCTGATGAGGAAGCTCTGACAACCGCGATTGTTCGGTTAGCGAGCCAATACGACCGCTATGGCTATCGTCGGATTACGGCGCTACTTCGTGCTGAAGGCTGGCACGTCAACCACAAGCGGGTGGAACGCATCTGGCGGTGCGAGGGGCTGAAGGTTCCGAACAAGCAACCCAAGCGGGGCCGGCTTTGGCTCAATGACGGTTCGTGTATCAGGCTCAGGCCGTGTTGGCGGGACCATGTATGGTCCTACGACTTCGTCCAAGGGAGGACCCATGAGGGGAAGGTGTTTCGCATGTTGACTGTGATCGACGAGTTCACCAGGGAATGTCTCGCCATCGAGGTGGCGCGGCGCATCCGATCAGACGACGTGCTGCATCTTCTCGCCGATCTTTTTGTCCGTCACGGTGTACCCGATCATATTCGTTCCGATAACGGCAGTGAGTTCACAGCCAAGGCTGTTCGGGAGTGGTTGGGACGGGTCGGGGTGAAAACGCTTTACATCGAGCCTGGTAGCCCATGGGAAAACGGCTACAACGAATCGTTCAACGGGAAGCTCCGAGATGAGCTGTTGAACGGAGAAATCTTCTATTCACTCGAGGAGGCAAAGGTGCTGATCGAACAATGGCGGCGACACTACAACACCGTCAGGCCGCATAGCGCGCTCGGCTACAGACCGCCGGCGCCGCAAACCACCGACCCGGAAAGGGTCGCTCCGCCCTCCGCTGCGGTAGGGCTACGTGCGAATCGACCCTTTCCTCATCGCACGACGAGTCTAAACTGACACTTGGTGCTAAACCTGGGGGCAGGTCACCCTCCCACCTACTCCTTGCCGGTTTGCACTTTTTTTGCCCCTGTATAACTGTCTCGGCGATGCCGTACTCGCGGCGATATATGGTAAAAAAACTCGAGAAGGGGGAATTCGATTGGTCGCTTCGAAATACTGCCGGAATTCGCCGGGAAATTGCATACGCGTTGGGTTTTCCCGTTCGGCGATAAAGGTCATGTTTCGTAAACTCAGTATCCGCACTGCGGAGTGCGTCGTCGCCGGCGTTCTCTTGACCTCGACGATTCCGAGCGCCGCCAAGACGCTGGTATATTGCTCGGAGGGAAGTCCCGAGGGATTCAACCCGTCCCTGTACATGGCTGGAACCACGTTCGACGCGTCGGCGAAGCAAATTTTTAATCGCTTGGTCGAGTTCAAAAGGGGAACGACCGAACTGGTCCCAGCCCTGGCAGATTCTTGGGAAATATCTTCGGACGGGCTTGTCTATACCTTCCACCTGCGTCCTGAAGTCGCTTTTCATACGACGGCGAATTTTGCCCCGTCTCGGACGCTGGAAGCCGAAGATGTAGTCTCCAGTTTCGCCCGGCAATGGCGTTCGGATCATCCGTATCACCGGGTTTCGGGTGGAGGCTACGAGTATTTCCACGCTATGGATATGGCCAATCTGTTGGCCGAAGTGGAGGAAGTATCCGACCAGGTGGTACGCTTTACCTTGACCAGGCCCGAGGCACCGATGCTGGCTAACTTGGCGATGAATTTTGCCTCTATTCATTCGGCGGAATACGCAGCAAAGGCGTTGGCAGCAGGGAATCCCCAAGCCATCGACCTTTCGCCGGTTGGCACTGGTCCGTTTCAACTCGTGACGTACCAAAAGGACTCGGTGATCCGATATCAGGCCCATCCCGACTATTGGGCCGGCAAAGCGCCGATTGATAGTCTTGTCTTTGCCATAACCCCCGACGCGTCGGTGCGGTATGCCAAGCTAAAGACCGGTGAGTGCCACATTATGCCCTACCCCAACCCGGCAGACATCGCGGCGATGGAACGTGATCAGGACATCACACTGTTGAGACGTGAGGGACTGAACGTCGGATACCTCGCGTTTAATACGCGTAAGAAACCGTTCGACGATCGGCGCGTTCGTCAGGCAATTAATCACGCCATCGACAAGTCAGCCATTCTCGACGCCATCTATCGGGGTGGTGCAATCCCAGCCAAGAACCCGATCCCGCCCACGGTATGGTCATATGACGATAGCGTGGCTGACTACGACTTTGATCCCGAACGTGCCCGCGTGTTACTTGCCGAGGCTGGCCACAGTGACGGCTTTTCGGTTGATCTTTGGGCCATGCCCGTGCAGCGCCCCTACAACCCCAATGCGCGACGAATGGCGGAAATGATTCAGGCCGATTTGGCTGCGATCGGAATCACGATCCGCATCGTAAGCTATGAATGGGGGGAATATATCAAGCGTTCGCGGGCGGGCGAGCACGAAATGATTCTCCTTGGCTGGACTGGGGACAATGGTGACCCGGACAATTTCCTGCACGTGTTACTGGGCTGTGCGGCGGCCGACGGCGCCAACCGGGCGCGATGGTGCCACAAACCGTTTGACGACCTTGTCACGACCGCCAAGCGAACCACCGATAAGGACCAGCGGATCGTTCTCTATCAACAGGCTGAAAAAATTTTCAAGCAAGAAGCACCATGGATGCCAATTGCTCACGCACTGGTGTTTGAACCGGTACGCAAGGAAGTCATAGGTTATCGCGTCGATCCCTTTGGCGGGCACATATTCTATGGTGTTGATTTAAGATAGCGTGCGAAGCGGATTCTCCCCCGTTCTTCCCCCAGTCGTTCCCTAGCCATGCACGAGTTTACCGGATTCTTAATCAATTCCCGGCATCTTCTATCCCGTCATGAACGAGGAGAAGGACTAGGTTATGGGTCAATTCACCGGTGAATCGTCCGTCCGCCGCGTGGTGTTTTCAATCATTGGCGTTCTATGCCTTCTCCTGGCAGGCCTTTCGACAAACGTCGCGATTTACGTTTGGCAGAAATTACGCTCCACCGACCGGGTGGTAGCCGGCGTAGCTTTAGGCGACCGATTGCTCGCCATTTCAGGCCAACTCGCGGTCGAGCGCGACATGATGCATGTCGCCTTGGTAGCACCCGAACCGGCATTGCCGGTGACCCTCGATGCGCTGACCGAGGTTCGCCAGAATATTGACGAGCAATGGGCGCAAATGGGCACCAAATTCGATGGCGCCGGGGGGAGAGCAAATTCGGGAGAGCTGCAAACCTCGTACCGGAATTATGTCGAGTTACGACAAGCGGCTGACGAGGCGGTCCGGCTTCCCAAGGGGGAACGGAACCCAAGCGTATCGAGAGATTGGACGCCGCATCTTACGGCGCTGATCGAGCAGGTCTGGCGACATCAAGGACAAAATCATCTCGCCGATCAGGCGCCCGGTGGTGAATTGGGTCTGGCGGATGCCCTAGTTTATCAGGACTATATCTGGGTCATCACCGAGTTCGCTGGCCGGGAGCGCGCGCTCATCGGTGGCCTTATCGCCAGCGGAAAGCCTCCAAGTGCCGAAGACATGGCCGCTCTCGCTTTATACCAAGGCAAGGTGAACCAAGTCTGGGATTTCGTCGAACGGCTGGAACATTTTCGCAACGTTCTCCCTGCGGAAGGCAGAAAGACGTTGCGTCAACGATTCGACGATTCCTTCGCCAAGCTTCGCCAACCGATCCTTGCCGCCTACAATAGCGACGCCCCTATGCCAAGCGATCTGCCGAGCTGGTGGGACGCCTCGACCGGGGCCATTGGTCTATTGCTGCAGTCCCAACAGATCATCACGCAACGGATATCCAGCGAATTAGCGACCTATCGCAAATCAGTTGCTTGGGACTTCATGGGCAGCGTTTATCAGCTGCTCTTCGCCATCGCCGCTGGTATCTCGGCACTAGTCTACATCAACCGACGGGTGATCAAACCTCTTCGGCGACTGACCGAGGGAATGAACGCTTACGCAGGCGGTAATCGGGATGTCGCCGTGCCTGGTTCCGAGCGCAGGGACGAATTCGGCCAGCTCGCGAAGACCTTCGAAATGCTCGTCGATGCACAAAATAAATCGCACGACAAACTCGAGGCACTGGTTAGCGAACGCACGGTCGCTCTGCTGAAAAGCGAAACCCAAGTACGTAACGTCTTTAACACGGTTCCCGACGGCGTGATTACCTGCAGCGCCGACGGCGCCATCGAATCGTTTAATCCGGCAGCCGTGGACATTTTTGGCTACGCCGCCGAGGAAATTCATGGACAGAATATCAACCGTTTATTGCGGGCAGAGACCGCGTTCGACGTTGGTGCTGAAAACGCAGAGGAAAGCGAGAATTTCGATGCGGTAGAGCTGCTCGCCAGTGGCGCGTGCCACATGATTACAGGTGAACGCAAGAACGGCACCAGGTTTCCGATGGAGTTCGCCGCACGCGAAATGTGGTTGGAAGATCGCCGCATGTACACCGCCTTGGCACGCGATGTTTCGCGACGGAAGGAAGCCGAAGAGGCCTTGCGGTTGGCAAAGGACCAGGCCGAGACGGCAAGCCGGGCGAAATCCGAATTTCTTGCCAACATGAGCCACGAGTTGCGCACGCCCCTCAACGCGATCATTGGATACAGTGAGATGCTAAGCGAGGAATTGGCGGAACTAGATCACGAAGACCACGTTACTGATCTGAGGAAAATCCACAAATCTGGGAATCATCTTCTGGGCCTGATCAACGACATTCTCGACCTGTCGAAGATCGAGGCTAAGAAGATGGATCTTTACCTCGAATCATTCGCCATCGGTGGCCCCGTGACCGACGCCGCCGCTACCGCTGAGCCGATGGTCGCAAAAAATGGCAATGCCCTCGAAGTGAATTGTCCCCAAGGAATTGGCGAAATGGTGGCCGACGCGACCAAGGTTCGCCAGATTTTGTTCAACCTCTTGAGCAACGCCGCGAAGTTCACGGAGAATGGACGTATCACCCTCGATGTTGAGCGCTTTACCAACGACAATCAGGATTGGGTGCGCCACCGAGTAAGTGATACGGGGATCGGCATCGATGGCGATAAGCTGGACCGGCTTTTCCAGGACTTCACTCAGGCGGACGCCTCCACAATACGAAAGTATGGTGGCACCGGACTAGGCCTCGCCATTAGCCGTCGCTTCTGTCAAATGATGGGCGGCGAAATTTCCGTTGAGAGCGTCATTGACGAAGGCACTTGCTTTACCGTCGAGTTGCCCACCGATGTCCGCCACGCAGCGCAAGATGACGCCAGTGCCCTCGTCGGTAGTGTGAATTTTGAGGAAGCCGATGCAGTCGAATTGCCCTCGACCGATGGTAGCCGATTGGTCGTTGTCATCGACGATGATCCCGGGGCACGTGAACTGATGGCGCGCTATCTCACACGTGAGGGTTTTCAGGTTGCCACGGCACCCAACGGCAGCGAAGGTCTCAAGCTCGTGCGCGAACTCAAGCCGTCGGCGATCACCCTCGACGTCATGATGCCGGGTATGGACGGATGGTGCGTTCTCGACGAGCTCAAGAACGACCCCGAACTCGCAAGCATTCCGGTCGTCATGTGCACCATCGTAGATGAGCACACTCGTGGATACGCCTTGGGCGCCACGGACTATCTAACTAAGCCCGTCGACCGCCAACGGCTGATCAACGTCATTGCCCGGTCATGCGACTCGCCGCCAACCCACGCCCTGGTAGTAGACGATGAACCGAGTGCTCGCGAGGTCTTGGTTCGCACGCTCGACAAGGCGGGCATCGACGCAACCGAAGCGTCGAATGGTGTCGAAGCCTTGGAACGCCTCGCCGAATGCAAGCCGAACCTAATTCTCACTGACCTTATGATGCCGGAAATGGACGGATTCGAGTTCCTCGAAGAACTACGAAGGGATAAGGAATTATCCACCATCCCTGTCGTCGTCGTGACAGCCAAAGAGTTGACCGAGGAAGAGCGAGCCCAGTTAAATTTCGGGGTCGCGAGAGTCATTCAGAAAGGTGCTCACGAAACCGACGAAATGGTCCGTACCATAGGCAACTTGGTCAGCCAGTCGCTGCGCCGCCGCGGCAAGAAGGCGGCTTAAGGACCGGAGCAATGACCGCAGAGACGAACGGCGCCAGAAAAATCCTCATGGTCGAGGACAACGAAATGAACCGGGACATGCTCGCGCGTCGACTCGGACGCAAGGGTTTCGAGGTCGTTGTGGCAGGGGATGGCAAAGCCGGTATCGACACCGCGCGTAGCGAACACCCCGATCTCATTCTCTTGGACCTCAGCCTGCCTGAAATCGACGGATGGGAGGCCACACGTATTTTGAAGGCCGAGGCGGAGACCCGGACCATCCCGGTCATCGCACTCACCGCCCATGCCATGTCGGGAGACCGGGAAACGGCACTCGCCGCAGGCTGCGACGATTACCACACCAAGCCGGTTAACTTCGCGGAACTAATGGATAAGATCGAGGCGCTTTTACACGCGACACAATGAACCACGGCACCTCGCCAAATCCTTCTCCCTTTCGCCCAATTCCTCAAACTGCAAGGCTGATCGGTCTGACACTCCGCTGTCCATAGATCTTTCGAGCGCGTATTCTCGGCACCTATGGTATCTGGTAATCAAGCGTTGATGGGGAACGCGGGCGCGCGTGCCATCGTTACCGCGTCGATGGATCGAACGGCACGTCTTTGGAACGCTGAGACTGGTGTCTGCGAAACAGTCTTGGCAGGCCACGGCGACTGGGTCGTTGGTGCCCAGTTTTCGCCGGATTCAGAGCGGGTGGTTACGGCTTCACTCGATGGCACTGCGCGCTTGTGGGATGTTGGTGAGGCTCTGCCCGTCGCCGTGCTTAAAGGCCACAGCGAGGCTGTCCGATTCGTCAATTTTAGTCCCGACGGGCGCATCGTGGTCACCTGCGCGAACGACCGTACGGCACGTCTATGGGATGGCGTGACAGGCGCCCGGCGTGCACGCTTGGTCGGTCACAAGGGGTGGATAATTAAGGCTGCCTTTGACGCCACGGGTCAGCGCCTGGTTACCGCTTCGCTCGATGGCACCGCACGCCTATGGGATACTGGAAAGGGACGCCGCATCGCCACCCTGAGGGGCCATCAGTCCTGGGTTCTGGACGCCCGATTTTCTCCCGATGGTCGACGTATCGTCACCGCTTCGTTGGATAAGACGGCGAGGATTTGGAATGGCAAAACAGGCGCATTCATGGCCACCCTCAGTGGCCATACGAAGAGTGTTAGCAGTGCGGCATTCAACCCCGACGGAAACCGTGTGGTAACTGCCTCTGAGGATGCCAGTGCCCGATTGTGGTTGACGGAAAACGGTACCCAGCTGGCCGTGATGCGCGGCCATCTCGAATGGGTAAAAATGGCCGCCTTCGATATTGGCGGTGCCCGAGTTGTGACTGCCTCTGCCGACAAAACGGCCTGGCTGTGGCAATGTGATGATGGCGCACCGCTAACGTACTACCAAGGCCACGGCGCGGCGTTGAACACGGCCCGCTTCAGCACCGACGGGAAGCGTGTGTTGACCACCGCGCGCGACAACACGGCGCGCTTGTGGAACACCGAAAACGGCGCCCTAGCCGGCGTGCTGCAGGGGCACGAAAGCTGGGTCTTAGACGCACGATTTTCTCCCAAGTGAGGAGAGTTTATGCAACAACGCTTTTCGCGCTTTTCGGCTCAGACGTTGCCCTTAATTTGGGTATGGAAATAGGGTGAGAAATCGGCGGCCAGTTGAAGCATCAAACCCCATGACCAGGCGGTTGCCATCGAGCGCCCAATCCAGCGCCTCCCAATTTTTTCCTTCCCGGTAGGCACCCCAGCGCTCCTCCAGTTTGAGCGGTGTTCCCGTAGGCTTGCCATCGAGATCGAAGGGTTGCAGCCAAGTGTGATTAAAGGTGCGATCGCCTTCGTCAGTCGACGCCAAGAGGACCAGCAGATCGTCGCCCAGCCATACCAGGTCGGGAGCACGAAACCTGTGGCCATCCGCCGGGACAGGCACGTCGAGTTCGAATTCGTGATTGGGACCGTCGCTGCCCAAACCCTCACGCCAGGTCAGAATCGCCACGCGGGGATTGGCGAATCGCTCACGCGGGCTGGTGCAATCACGCCCATAAAAGCCACCTTCCCACAGCACGGCTACTTGCCAAGCCTTTGCCGACCAGCGAACCGCCAAGCCTTCCAGACCACGTCCGCACACCTCGTTGTAGCGGCGGGAGAATTTGTATCTGCCACCCGAGAGGTCGACGAGTTTGTTGTAATCCTCGCCGAGAATCAGCCATAGCGTCTCCCCGAGCGGGGAAAACCCGACATCGATGGATTCCGCATCGTTTATTTTAGGATCCAAACGCCAGGTTCCGCCGTCGGGCCAGACTCGGCCATGGTTTCGAGTGTTGTCGCCGACGACCGCATAGCCTCCGGGAACAGCCGCCACGCCACTGATCTCCAGGGGCTGTGGCGCTAGCACCTCGGCGACGCCAGCCGGCGCCATAAGAGCCGTACTATCAGCCCAGGCATGGGCCGATCCGAGAGACAACAAGAAAGCACCGCAATTCAATAGTCGGCAAAGACTCGTCACCGTCACGCGCAAACTCCTCACCACTAAAATTCGTCCTCGGACAATTCCATCACCGATTCGCTACCGCTCGTCAAGGCGGCGGTCAGCGCGTCTGTTTCAGGCAACAGTCGTTCGGCGAAAAAACGCGCCGTCACCAACTTGTCCGGTGGACCGGCCGACAACGATGCCAAGGCCGAGCGAGCCATCAAATAGCCGCAAAACACGCGCCCGAAAAGTCGCAAATACTCGCTGGCCCCGGCGGCCGCATCGACCTCCCCTTGGGCCCGGACCATCCAACCGGTCGATTTCTCCAGTCCGGCGACGGCTTGGCGGAGGCTGGACCGAAGGTTCACCAGCCCAGCGCCAGCTTTCCCAAGCGGGACGTCAAGGGCCTTCATTTCAGCTATCAAATCGATGGCCACACGCCCATTTTCTGCGGGAAGCTTGCGCTGCGCCAGGTCACGTGCCTGAATACCGGTGGTGCCTTCGTAGATGGCGACCACTCTGCTGTCCCGCAGGTACTGGGCTGCACCGGTTTCCTCGATGTATCCGGCACCACCATGTACCTGAATGCCCAGAGAGGCGACCTCGACGCACACCTCGCCGCAATAACCTTTCACTACAGGGGTGAGAAATGCGGTTCGGGTTTCGTCGCCACGCGCAACCACTCCGGCCGTATAATAGACGAGTGCCCGCATAGTCTCGGTCTCGGCTTTCATGGTCATGAGCATTCGCCGGACGTCCGGGTGATCAATCAGGCGCGCGGCCGCACCGTCGGGGCGCCGTCCCTGTTGGCGCTCGCGGGCATAGCCTCGCGCCAACTGGTACGCGCGTTCGGCAATGGCGACGCCTTCCAAGCCCACGGCGAGCCGCGCCGTATTCATCATTGTGAACATCAACGCCATCCCACCGTGTTCCGTACCGATCAACTCGGCGGATGCCCCTTCACCGAAGGCTAAGGCCACCGTCGGACTGGCGTTAAGTCCGAGCTTGTGCTCGATCGATACCGCGTGAACCTCATTTCGCGCATCTGGTTCGCCACTGGCAGAGAGAAGAAATTTCGGCACCAAGAAAAGGGAAATGCCCTTGACGCCGGTGGGTGCACCATCAATTCGGGCAAGCACAAAATGCACAATGTTGGCGGCCATATCGTGCTCGCCCCAGGAGATGAATATCTTGTTACCTTGAATGACGTAGCCGTCGCCCCGGCGCGCCGCACGAGTGTTTATGGCACCGACATCCGAACCGGCGTGGGCTTCGGTCATGCACATGGTGCCGGTCCACTCCCCTGAGACCAGTTTGGGCAAGTAGCGTGCACGTTGGTCAGCGTCTCCATGTTGTTGCAGGAAGTCCGCTGCGCACTGGGTCAACAACGAGCACAGGCCCCAAGCCAAGTTGGCTGCATGCCACATCTCGGATACCGCCGTGGCTATTGGCCCAGGCAACCCTTGACCACCATACGCGGGGTCGAAACCGACACCATTCCAGCCGGCTTCGACAAATCGCGCGTAGGCCTCGCGAAATCCGGGCGGCGTGACGACTTCGCCGTTGTCGATTCGGCACCCCCGCGCGTCTCCAGATTGATTGAGTGGCGCTAACACCTCACTTGCGAAGCGCCCCGCCTGTTCCAAGACCTGAGTAACAAGGTCGTCGTCGAGGTCCTTCAGACCGGCGATGTGGCGTAGTACGAATTTAATGTCACCAATCGGTGGGATGTACGAGGTCACCTCACCCACAACCCTGACTGCTCAACGCCGGAATTCATGGCGACGGCAAGACCTTGCCAGGATTCATAATGTTGTGCGGGTCGAATGCCGACTTCAGTCGACGCATGAGGTCAAGCTCCAGCGGTGATCGATAATGAGCGAGGACCTCCCGCTTCAGGCGGCCAATGCCGTGCT
Source organism: Alphaproteobacteria bacterium (assembly GCA_012267605.1). Classification (GTDB taxonomy): domain Bacteria; phylum Pseudomonadota; class Alphaproteobacteria; order JAAXGF01; family JAAXGF01; genus JAAXGF01. The sequence goes on from JAAXGF010000335.1 coordinate 10,686, forward strand.
CGGCGCTGAAACTACCACCCATGGAGACGGCTATGTCGTGAACCACCCGGTTGAGATTCGCCCACTTCGCCACGAATGCCTTCCGGTCGGCACCTTCCGGCTGACTGACGTTGAAATGAATGTTGCCATCACCGAGATGGCCGAAGGGTACCACACGGCTGCCAGGAATCGCACGGATCACCGCGGCGCTCGCCTCGCAGAGGAAATCAGTTAGCCGCGAAAGAGGCAAGGTTACGTCGTGTTTAATGCTTCCGCCCTCGGCGCGTTGAGCCTCGGAAATGGAATCCCTCAGACGCCACAACTTTCTCGCTTGTTCGCCACTTTCGGCGATCACAGCATCACGCACGATACCTGAATCGGCGGCCGCCATAAGCAATTGTTCGAGTAAATCACCCAGCCCGGTGGACGGCGCGGATAATTCGATCAGCACGTAGTATGGGTGGGCCTCGGCCATGGGGTCCCGGCAACCGGGGATGTGACGCAGGACAAGTGCCACGGCGTTGCGAGGAATAAGTTCACAGGCAGTGAGCAGGTCACCTAGGGTGGCGCGGGCCCGTTCAAAGAGTTCAACCGCCGCTGACGGGTCAGTCACCGCAGCGAGCGCCGTCCGCACCTCGTGCGGACGCGGGAAAAGTTTCAACACGGCTGCGGTAATGATTCCCAGAGTACCCTCGGCTCCAATGAAGAGCTGTTTAAGATCATATCCGGTATTATCCTTGCGCAACGTCCGCAGCCCGTCCCACACACCGCCATCGGCAAGTACCACCTCAAGGCCGAGCACCAGCTCGCGCATATTTCCGTATCGCAGTACCCCGGTACCTCCGGCATTGGTAGAGATATTGCCGCCGATCTGGCAACTCCCTTCGGCGCCTAGGCTCAAGGGAAACAGGCGATCGGCTGCCTGGGCTGCAGCTTGAACGTCCGTCAATACACAGCCAGCCTCGACAGTCATGGTTTGGTTGGTGGCGTCGACCTCCCGCACCGCGGACATGCGCTTCAAATTGACGATGATTTCGCCACCGTCAGCATGAGGGATGCCACCCCCAACCAAGCCAGTGTTGCCCCCCTGGGGTACAATAGGTAATCGATTTTCGGCGCACAACCGAACGACCTCAGCGACTTCGGATGTCGATCCCGGAAACACCAGCATCGCCGTATCGCCATGAAATAGACCCCGAATTTCTTCTAAATGGGGCGCCATCTCCGATTGATCGGTGGTGCAAGCGGTCACCACCCCCCTGATACGATCAAGAACCGACTTGTCTACTTTTTGCATTGGTGCGTTCATGGACACGTGATCAAGAAGACGTCTCCGCGCGCCGCAGGCGATCGTTGATCGCCACCCCAATGCCGGTATCGGGAATTGGCATGACCGCAATTCCGATAAATTCGGGTTGGTCAAGCGCATGTAGCATGTCGAACAGGTTGGCTGCTGCCTCGGCCAAATCGCCCTTTGAGCTAAGATTGCGAACCGCGGGGCCGGATTTAGGCGCGCCGCGTCCAAAGGCGAGCAGTGCCTCGCCCGTTTGCCGCCGCCGCGCATTCCGACGCAAGGGCAAGCGGGGCGCGTAGTGAACGCCAAAGATGCCCGGTGACAAAATTGGTCCGTCGGCACCCGATAAAGTACCAACCACGGTAGCGATCGCCTCGGCCGGGTATCCGCCGGGGCGCAAGAGCCGTGCCTGATCTGGGCGACTTAAATCGACGACCGTAGATTCGATACCGAGCCGGCACGGACCACCGTCGAGAACCATGTCAATCTTATCCGCCATATGTTCCATCACGTGGTCCGCCCTGGTTGGGCTCAATCCGCCGGAGGGATTGGCACTCGGCGCCGCCAGGGGGCAACCCGTCCGGCGTAGAAGAGCCAATGCTAGTGGGTGATCTGGTACACGCACCGCTAGTGTGTCAAAGCCGGCGCTTACTCTGAGAGATATTCTGCTCTCGGGCCGCCGCCGAAGCACCAAGGTCAGCGGGCCCGGCCAAACCAATTCGGCCAAACGTCGAGCGCGGTCGTCGAATTCTACTTCTCGTGCAGCCCCTTCGAAATCGGCGAAATGAGCGATTAGTGGGTTCTCGGCTGGACGACCCTTGGCTGCGAAAATTCTGGCAACTGCGGCGTCGTTGCCGGCATCGCCACCAAGACCGTAAACCGTCTCGGTGGGAAAGGCGACAAGTTCGCCGCCGCGCAACAAAGCGCTGGCCCGCTCTAGAGCTGCACCATCCGAAGGTAACATCAAGCAACTCACGCCATCGCGCTCCCGCATCCGCGCAACTTCGTGCACCATAGTAGGTCCGGCAGATAGTTATTGAACAAACTTCAATCAGATACCCTGGGGCGACTATCGGGGGTCAAGACTTAATTTTGTCACCCCGCTCGAAGCCGCACCGCCGCGCCGATATCCCTATGACGACCGCCCCCAAGCGACGAAGGGAGGATTGGCGAAATCCGCCTTACCGTACACAAGCTCTTCGCCACCGATCGTTTCGACTCGCCCCCCTGCCGCCCGTAGCACCGCATGGCCTGCGGCGGTATCCCATTCCATTGTTCGCCCCAGGCGGGGATAGAGATCCGCCTCGCCTGTAGCAACCAGGCCGAATTTCAACGCACTGCCGGCCACTTGCTCTGAAACAACTTGGTGTTTGGCGAGAAACTCATCGGTCTCAGCGTTTCGGTGGGAGCGGCTAACCGCGACCACCAGCCCCTCAGCAGGAGCGGCACGGGCACGGATCGGCTCAGCTGGCGCGGCACCACGCTGAACGAAAGCGGCTTCGGGGGCGAAGCCAAAGTAGGATACCTCGATTGCGGGCGCGTGGACGATACCCAACACCGGCTTACCTTCGACAACGAGCCCAATATTGACCGTAAACTCGCCGTTGCGGTTGACGAACTCCTTGGTCCCATCAAGTGGGTCAACAAGCCAAAAACGCCCGCCCTCGACATCCGGTGAACGGCCGGCTGAAACGTCTTCCTCGGCAACGACAGGTATGTCCGGCGTCAACGCCTCCAGCGCCTCGGTGATAAGACGTTCTGCGGCCACATCAGCCTCAGTAACCGGCGACGTATCGGATTTTTCCCGTACCGCAAAATCTTCACGGTAAATGTCCATTATGACATTGCCAGCGCGTTGACCGATGCGGCAGACCTCGCCAATTATCTGTTCGTAGAATTTCATTACACCGTTACATACACCGAACCGTGACCAAAAGGGAGTCGCCAAAGTACCTCTCGGCAGCGAATCTGGCTAAATATTCGGTCGCATTGTTGCGCCAGAGTAAGTCGTTCCGTTACCGCAAGAATGGGCCGACCCGCTGAAGCCGACTTACCTCGGGGCATTGATATCGGGTAAATGCGCATACAGACAGCCGGCTTGATGATCAATTATCGCCACAATCGTGGTGTGGCGCGCCGTTTGTGTGGAATGATTATCCCGCTTGACCGGTCACCGCGCTTTGACCATGAATAGGGCGAAACTCAGAATCTCGCGGCATCATTTCCATTCTTCCTGTCCTTGGCCTAGCAGGTTGAATAATCCGCGTCGGGTTTGGCACATAAACTACGGTGTTGTTTTTGCCGACCCACATAGCGCGCCTAAGTGAATTGCGGACGGGTGCAGGAACGACACATTCATGAATTCTCGCATCGGGAAAATACACGATATGGCGAAAATGTCAGCGCCCCATCCACCATTCGCTCCGCGGCCGTGGAGATTGGTGCGCTGTCTGACATTCGCCGCGTTGACAATCACGTTGGCGCTCTTGATTCCGGCGCTTCCCGCAAACAGTGACGATTCCTCAGCTACGCCCCGGGTAAAGTCCCCGGTGAAGACGTCTGCAAAAGGCCCTTCAGTGGCGCCAGCTTCGCCCACCGCGAAGCATAGTCCCCCAGACTTGCCGGAATGGGTCAAGGCCGTAGATCCTTCTGGATGGACACATGATTGGCTGGACGCGGCGCAAATTTCCCTCGCAATAAATTCCGATCCGGTTTTGCGGACAATCGTTTGCCGGGTGCCGTTCCTGGATTTCACGCTCGAGGCCATGGTGACAGCGACAGGACTTTCCAGGGAAAGACTAGTACTGGCCATAAATGTGCTAAAGGAAATGGGCCTCATTACGTTGGAACTGGGAAATGGCGACCGTCCGGTAATCAGGCCGGCGTCCGAGGAAGCCCGCGACGCCATGCTATCTTGGTCGGACTATTGGTGCGTCGGCGATGACCAATGTGAAGTGGCAAAATAGGATTTACCGCACCGCAGAATGTTCTCATCGGAGCGCGTTACCCATGTGTCTTCCATGAACATTCGATCAATGTCCAAAAAACATTTCCTTTACAATGGACGATGATTTGCCGCTGGCAACGTACCTTTGCTAGTGCGGGCAAATTAGCAGATTAGAATCGGTCGCAAAGTGGAGAGGCAGAAGTGAACGACGCGACTTTCCTTCGTTGGTTGCGCGTTCAAGCCATCCGTTTCCTAGCCGCCGCCACCGTGTTGTTCGCGGCACCGGGGCTCAGTGCGGAACCTTGCGATTTCTCGTACATTCCTCTCAACGAGCCGTTTTCGTCACCGGATTACGGCTATCAAATCGTTCCTTCGAACGAGCTTTCCGACAGCGAACAAACGCGCTTTTCCAAGCAGCTATCGGATGTACGCGCGGTGCTAAAGTCGGATGACCTCAAGACGACGATCCTTATCGGCTGGACGGCGTTACCAGGAAATTTCACCCGATTTACCCGCACTCAGGTGGTCCAAGGACTGCGGCAAAGAGCGGAGGCCAACAGAGAAAGGGCGGCACTGTCAGGCGCCAAGTTGACATATCTGGTGAACGATTCGAACCCGGTTTCCCTTTACATCGACCTGACTTACGACATTGATGGCGTCCCTCACAAGGATATATCGGTTCGCATCATTGCCAATCCGTTTTGTGAGTTGTCGATCAAAATGACGGGCAAGCTCTCCCACGCGCTGGAAGGTCGATTCTTGAATATGAAGAGCGATTTCGAGCTCATTCGGGAATTTATTCACGACGCGTATGGGCAAGTGGCTTTTGCTCAAAACGTGCCGCGATTTTCGCTTCCGGGGCTTGCCAAACAAGCTTTTGCGCTGGTCGGTAGTGGGCTCCTGTGCCTGGTCCTATATTCGTTATACCGCCGCACTAGCATTCCGCGGCCGGGGCGCCTGGCTTTGGTCTACTCCGCCGTGGTGGCTGTGCTGTCGGTGATCGCCATTGCGGCGACAATCGTGTTCAACGAATGGTTCGATCAGCATTCCACCCAGCTGCCCTACGACGACACTGTCTATTTTGGTGTCATTCTCGCGCTGCACGTTTGGAGCTACCAAAGCGCTGTCCCTGGTGCCACGGCAATCGCCACTATATTTCTTATCTCGGCGATTATCACCCGCAACTCGTTGGCGTTGATTTTCGTTGGCGCGGTCCCAACAGCCTACATAGCTTTTTCTGGTGCGATGTCGCTGGCTGGCTTGTGCGTCCTCATTTTCACAAGCGAACGCAAGCCGCCGAAATAGGAGATTACGAATAGGAATTCTTGACTAATAGTGAACGTCAATTCGCCGCACGCCATCCGCTAAGAGAATTCTCGCTGGCTGTTCAAAGATTTAATTTGTTGTTTTATACCGACGCCGGGCTTGTTCACGGGCTAGTTGACCATACATAAGGAGTATTGATTGAACGCCTTTGCCGAGGGTGCAGCTCGGCGGACGGGAAGGGTTCTAATGAAACAGGTGTTGATCGGTCTGCTGGCCATATATTTTGCGGCACCCGCGACCGCACAAACGGACCAAGAGCAACGAAAGGCCAACCGGGAGACCCTTCTCGAACAACACATTTGTCAGAAATGCGACCTGGAAGGTGCCTATTTGGAGGGCGCGCCATTGGTTGGGGCTTATTTGCGCGGTGCTGATTTGAAGGGCGCGAACATTCGCCGCGCTGATTTGCGCGGAGCAAATCTGAATGGCGCCTATCTCATCGGGACCGATTTGCGTGGCGCTCAGTTTCAGGGTGCGAATCTCGACGGTGCGTTCCTATCCCGAGCGCAACTCGTTGAGTTCAACCTCGAGGGTATAAGTATGGCCGGGGCAATCCTTGCCAAGGCCAATTTGCAAGCCTCTAAGCTCAAGGGTATCAATTTTAAGGAAGCCATCCTCATCGAGACAAATTTTCAGCAGGCGGATTTGCGCAATGCCAACCTTCGCGGCGCCTATTTGAAGGACGCGAACCTGTCCGGCGCGAACTTGTCTGGCGCAAACCTGATCGATGCGAATCTCGAAGGCGCAAATCTCCAGAACGCCGACCTGCGCGGTGCCATATTGATTCGGGCGAACCTCAAAGACGCTAATCTTAAGGACTGCAAATTTAGGGGCGCCTTTCTTATCGGCTCGGTTTTGGACGGTACCAATGTCGAGGCATCAAATATTGACGGCGCGTACGTAATGCGCGCTGACCTCGAATCCCTCGCGCCACCCGAACCGTGACGAGCCCGCGGTTTGCCGAATACATTGGTATCGGGACCGGAAGGTGTCCGGGCCCTCGTAGCCGAATTGGCGGACGGAGAACGACTAGCCGGCCTTGATGTCGGAAGCAAAACGATCGGCGTCGCCATATCAGACGGTCAACGGATCATCGCATCTCCCCATTTTACCGTACGCCGCCTCCGCCTGGCTGACGACATCGCTGCGCTTTCCACAACATTTTCCGACCAATCGATTGGCGGTGCCGTCATCGGTCTGCCTGTCAACATGAACGGCAGTGAAGGTCCTCGCTGCCAGTCGGTGCGCCAGTTCGCGACTGATTTAGGCACACGCACTGGAATGGCGCTGGCCTTGTGGGGCGAGCGATTGTCTTCCGCAGCCGTAAACCGTTGCCTGATCGATGCCGACCTCTCCCGTCGACGAAGGGGCCAGCTCGTCGACAAGCTGGCTGCCGCATATATTCTTCAGGGCGCGTTGGATTTCTTGGCCAAGGAGCATCCCCTCCGATAACCTTGCGAGGTCGTCGGCCTCGGCAAATCGCAAAATCCGTGTCGGCCTGGGGAATTCGTTCATGACCAAACATCGCTCGACCCCTCAAGAATCGCTTCGACTGGATCCGGGCGATCGGGTACCCAACTTTGTATTGCCGAATCACCGAGGCAAATTTCACGCGTTTTACGGGTTGACCCTCGGCGATCCTCTGATGCTCATCGTCTACCAAAGCAACGCCGACCCGGTCGTCCTGCGTGAACTTGAGACGACCGCGAATTTGCACCCTCGGATAAAGGAGTGTTCAACCGATATCATGGTTATCAATCAGGAAAGCGCGGCAAATAACACCAAGCTGTCACAAAGGTTCACATGTATTGACGATATTCTATCCGATCCCAAGTGCATGATCACTGGTGCGATCGCGCAAGCGGTGGTGGCGGGGTGGCGGGGAGCCGATCAGGGAAAATTGCCCACGTTCGCCATGGTGTTGGACGATAATCAGCGAGTCCTGGCCGCCCTACAGCCCGGGACTCGACCTCTGGCCGAACAGGCTCTCGACGTATTGGCGCGACACCTCCGGGGAGAAGGATACGAAATTCGAGAGATCGCGCCGGTTCAGACCGTCCCAAACGTATTGGCGCCGGGGCTTTGCTTTGTCAGCGGCTGATCAAGCTTTGGCAATCGGGGGGTCACGAGGAGGGGCTGGTGTATCGGGTCGATTCGGGCAGGAACGTTCATTCGGTGGACTTCGAGCAAAAACGCCGTTTGGATCACGTCATTCGCGACAAGTCGATGATTGACCTGCTAAGCCGATTGATCGGCCCCAGGGTCGCGGACGAAGCGTTCAAAGCACACTATTTCAGGGACTTTCGATTCGAACAGTTCGTTATCGGTGCGTACGACGCCGAGCGTCAGGACTTCTTTCGCCGCCACCGGGACAATCTGGGCGGAAAGACGGCTCAGCGCCGGTTTGCCATTTCCATTAATCTTAACGACGATTTCGACGGTGGCGGTGTAATGTTTCCAGAATTCGGTGCACATCGCTATCGGCCACCGGCAGGCGGCGCGTTGATCTTCTCGTGTCTATTCGCTCACGAGGCCGTTCCCGTGACCCGTGGCCGGCGCTTCGTCCTTCTCACATTTCTGGTGGATCCCCAGGGCCGGCCACACCCCTGGTGCGTCAGCACGGATTAGCGACCGCGACACGCTCCCGCCCGCGAATCAAAAATTAAAGTCGAAAACGCCGTCCTCACCGCTGAACAAACCCGGACCGGGTGGAATTTCATCGGGTTCGTCGATCTGGCCGGGATCGATCGGATGGCGCCGTTCGGCGCAACCTACCGTGACAAGTGCCAACACGATGAGAAGCACTCCAGAAAACGAATTCTTCGACATTTTCCAATTCCCTCCCGACGGTTATCCGTCGAATGCGTATCTTGCCCGAAGCCCCTATCAGACCGTGACCTGTTTCAGTGCTTCCGACCGGAACATCTCCCAGGACGACGTGCCAATGCTCGCTCGGACAGCCCGCAATCATTCAAAGATAAGGTTTTCGGTCATAACCGAACAGTATCACGTTGGAAACCCACGACCAACGGACTGTACAAACTTCACGGGAGCCAGCCGAGCCGCTCGGCCATTTCGCGCGGAATCTTGTCCCATGCCCGGTCTCTTTGTATGGGCTTGAAAACATCTCGCCATTCGTCAGTCTTGCCCTTCCGCAGGTGGACCGTCTCGGCCTCTGCAGCGATCTCGAAGGCCTCCCCGTCAATCCCAAGAGTATCGAGCGCTCGACTGTAATAGTCCCCCGGGTCGCGCTTGAACGCCTCGAAAGTCAGAAAGGCGATTTCCAAACCATTGTTCGGGTCGTCGGCGACGGCCAACCATTCGTCAATGTAGCGAATTACCCGTGGAAGGTAATCGGCGATATGCCAGTCGAGTTGTTCTCTCAATGGATATTTTAGCACGTCGGCCGGTGGCACGATTTTGCGCCACAGCGGGCCCAGGGGCCGCTTGCCGACATCGTCGCTGACAAAATGCGCCCACGAGAGCGTGGCCTGCCGTGGATCGCGTACGTGCATGATCAGACGCTGAATTCCGGCGGCGGCGAGAGTCGCCAGATTATGGGGGGTGGCCGGCAAATGCTCCTTGGCGGATGCGCCCCCCTCAGCCAATTGGTCAACACGGGACGGGACCGCGCAGCAATCAGGAAACAGGCCGATCGAAACATGGCATTGTGCGACACCCAGGCCGCGCGCGAGTTTATTCCAGATGCTCTCACTGGCGGTCTTAGGCAAGGTATTGACCAGGATGGGCGGAAGCTTTTTTTCTTGACCTTGCCGTCGCATCCGTTCGAATTCGGCTGGATCCGCGCGCATCGGTACCAAGGGCATCAATAGGGAACGAATTTCGGATTCCGCTTCCGCCACGCGGTCCCGCGCCAACAATAGGTTTACGTACCCTGCCCGCAATCTCTGCATATTCGGTGCCTCGATAAGCACCGCGCGATAGACGTTGATGGCCCGGTCGAGATAGGCGTCGGCTTGAGAGTCTCGGCCCAGCCGGTAGTATATAGAGGCGAGCATGGTCAACGCCTGCGGATGGTCGGGCGTCTCCGTCAAAATGCGTTCAAAAGCCGCCTTCGCATCGTTTAGCTGACCGGCGGCGTGGCACGCCTGAGCTTGGGCGAAAGCCTGGTCCACAGCCATCCGTTGCGGCTCGACCACGATGTTCACTCCTCTCTAAAATTGCGTTGTACGGGCGGCGAGAAAGACTGCATTAGGCCAGCGCTGGCAGGCGTGTCAAGGTGCGGGCGTCACGGACGCCGGACACCCAAACCGACCTCGGGAATAATCCGATCGGCGCGGGTTCCGTGGTTGCCACAGCCGGCACAGGAGGAAGTCCTGGGTCCTTGCGGTTCGGCACCGGTAATGACGAAATCACCTACACCAACGCGATCGACATCGGCGGACACTATACCGGTGAGATTGGTGGGGTCGGTATCACGGCGCAGGCCGGTTGGGGTACGGTGAGTGCGCCCGACGGTATCGATAACGCCGCTCAGGTCGGCGGAATCGCGAATGAGGATTCGAACGACCCGAATATTTATCAGGCGGGTCTTGCCCTCACCTTTGGCGGGTTCCGAGTTGCCGGCGGTTGGGCTCGAATAGACCACGGCATGCTTCTGGCCGGTAGCCAACGCACGGACGGTCATTCATGGACCGTTGGTGGCGGATACGGCACTGGACCCTGGGCATTCGCGGTCAGCTTCCTCCACGGCGAGGAAGAAGGCTCTATCGCTCGAAACGACAAAGACGAGAACGACATCTTCCAGGCTTCGGCCAGCTATGCGCTTTCGCCGGGTCTTGGGCTAAACGTGCAATATCTGCACGTTGGTCGTGACGCCGATGTCGACGGAGGGCCGGGAAGCGGCTCACAAGACAGCGTTACCAACACCTTTATGATGGGCGTGAAAGTCGGCTTCTAATCGTCCGACACGCAAACGACTTTTTTGAGGGCGGGTTTATCCCGCCCTTTTTTTTCCGCCCCGGCAACACCTAATATCGGTACGAACAAGACTATCGCTGACGAAACGGTTTAGGAGAATGGAATGGACGCCTC
>JAAXGF010000368.1 GCA_012267605.1 Alphaproteobacteria bacterium
GAGGCACCTGGGCAGTTACGATATCGACGTCAAAAATGACACGGTAGATGCCGATGATACCAATATCGGTGCGGGCTTTTGACGTTGCTTTCTCCGACCCGCCGAAGTGGAAATCGCCGAAAATCAATCCACGCCAAGCTCTACTTGTTGGTTCGGAGGAAGCGGACTGGGGTGTCAACACCGATGGTGGCGTTCATGGCAAAAGGGAGATTTATGACCCATATCAATGTTTATCTCGGAGGACTGGCAGAAAATGGGAAACCACTGAATTCGTCGATTCTCTTCTAGTGCGCTTTGGAGGGTGTGATGCATGAGAAAGTGGACTCGGTCTTGCCTTTGTGGAACGCATGGATTGTTCTCGCGTTGCTGAGTGTAATTATTGTGACTGCGAGCTGCCCCGACCAGGAATTCTACCTTGCCGAAGAAGCGATCTCTACGAGAGTTACCAAAATGGGTTTTACCAGCCTTGAGGAAATCGAGCTTGACGAAGGTAAATATGAAATTGAGGCAGTCGATGCCCAGGGGAGCGAGGTCGAGATCGAGCTTGATGCTATTACAGGGGAGATCATCCAGCTGGAATACGAGCACAACGATGACGAAATGGACGAATAACGGTTTGAAGCGATCCGCCAAAGACGGGTGAGAGATTCAAGCCGAGGATCCCCTTCGTTTGGAAGGACCGGTACCGGACTATGCAATCAAATAACAAACAGAACGTCGTTGGCATTTTTCATGACGTCGCGGCGTTCGAACGTATGCTTGGCGATTTGCTGAAGGCGGGTTTCGACCCCTCGTCGATCAGTGTGCTTGGCAATCACCAAGCGATTGTCGATCATTTCGGGCAATTTCCACAGATCGACGAAATGACGGATGCAGTCGATACCCCGCGTGAAGCACTGGACACCGAAGTTTCGCTTCACAAGGCAATTGAATTTATCGCAAGTACCTTTGCCGTGATAAGCGAAGTCAGTATCGCCGCAGCCGCCTACGCCGTAGGGGGCCCAGTTGGCGTCGCGGCAGCTTCGGCCAATCTGACCGACGCGACGGTCGATAGTGTTTTGTCGGGATACGTCGACAACACATACCATAGGCTGTTCCAAGAGAACGTTCGGGACGGTGGCATGATCTGCTGGGTGCACACTCCCGACGAGGACGCCGTATCCTTGGCAACGCAGTTGCTAACTGCGTCTGGCGGTCAGCACATACACAAGACCGAATTCTGAGGTGCCAGTAGCGGAGCGCGGAGGATGTACCGAGCAAACTTACTTCTGCCGGTTCGGCCTGCACGTTACGGTTAGGTTTTTAGCGTTCGGCAGGGGGACCTAAATGATATTGTTTATTTGGTCGTCCACGACCAGACGAACGTTACTATCGGCGTCATCGAAAACGCTGTAACCGGGTTGGCCATTCACCGCCGTATCCGAGCCTGTATCCGAAAACCCGCCGGCGCCGAGATCGATATCCAGGGTATCTCCGTTGTTCCCGGTGATAACCAGCGTGTTCACGGTTTGAAACGCACCCGTGTCCGGTGCCTGGTTTGCCCCATCGGTAATCGCCAGAATGTCGAGTTCATCAATTACCAGCGTGTTATCGCCGGTCCCCGTGAGATCGATCTCTCCGATGCTCCTGATAGTTGTATTTGTGATCGTGTTTCCCGCCAGATCGAGGGTAATTCCGCCGCCATCGACGCGCAGCGTGTCGGTGCCGCTGCCCCCCACGACCTTGCGGAAATTCGCGTCATCCACCGCTAGAACATCGTCGCCTTCGCCGCCACGCAGCACGTCAGCGCCGCCGCCGTCCAGGGTGTCGCCCGCTTGCCCACCGATAATCACATCGTTGCCGCCTGTCCCATTCAAAACATCGTTGTCGCTTCCGCCAAGCACTGTCACCGCGCCGGTGAAATCACCGCCGAAAACGACGTAGCTCTCACCGGCAAATGCGTTGCCGCCGGGAGCGGCCGTATCCGCGCCAATGATCAGGTCATCGAAACCATCGCCGTTTATGTCGCCCGCACCGCTGACCGACTGGCCCGATTGGTCTCCTGCGTCGACGCCGAGGAAACGCAATCCATTGGTTCCGTCGATATCCGACAGTTCCAGAGACGCGGCAAAACCCTGGTCCGTACCGAACACCAGATAGCTCTCGCCCGCAGAAGATAGGCCGTAGGGATCGCCATACAGGGCGCCGATGATAAGGTCGTCAAAGCCATCGCCGTTAACATCGCCGGCGCCACTCACCGATCTGCCGGAACTGTCGTCCGCGCCAATGCCGTCAAGGCGGAAGCCGTTCGTCCCGTCAAGGCTGGCCAGGTCCAGTGTGGCACCAAGGCCCTGGTCCGTACCGAACACCACATAGGTCTCTCCGGCGGCGTAGCTGCCACCGGGTGCACCCCGGTCGGCTCCGATAAGCAGATCGGTGAAACCGTCGCCGTTGATGTCACCGGCGCCACTTACTGACACGCCGGAATTCTCGAAAGCGTCAACGCCGTCGATGCGAAATCCATTGGTCCCATCGAGGCTAGCCAGATCCACCGCGGCACCAAAGCCCTGGTCGGTGCCACCGGGATCGCCATTACGTGCACCCACGATCAGATCGGCTATCCCGTCGCCGTTGAAGTCGCCGGCATTGCTCACCGATCCGCCTGATGCATCCAATACGTCGATGCCATCGAGGCGGAATCCGTTGGTCCCATTGAGGGTCCCGAGGAGTAAATTGGCGCCAGGGTTCTGGTCGGTACCGAACACCACATAGCTCTCGCCGGCCTGGGCATCCCCACCCGGATCACCCGAAGGCGCGCCGATGATTAGATCATCAAACCCGTCACCGTTAAGGTCGCCGGCACTGCTTACCGACGTGCCGACACCATCAAACTGGTCGATACCTATAATGCGAAAGCCTATGACCCCATCGAGATCCGATTGATCGACGGTCGCGCCAAAGCCTTGGTCGGTACCGAAAACCACGTAGCTTTCGCCACCGGCCGTGGGGGGGCTGGGGCCAGCGCGGGGAGCGCCAAAAATCCCATCGCCGAAGCCATCGCCGTTGAAGTCACCGGCCGCGCTCACCGCTGCGCCGAGATTGTCAAAATTATCCAGGCCGCTGATGCTAAATCCGTTGGTCCCGTCAATGTCCGATAGGTCGAAGGAAGCGCCAAAGCCCGCGCCCGCGCCGAAGACCACGTACCCGTCCCCGGTTTGGGTGTCACCGGGAGCCGCCGCGAACGGCACGCCCACGAGCAGATCCTCGAACCCATCGCCGTTGACGTCGCCGGCGCCGCTTACGGCCCGGTCGGAAACTTCGCCCGGATCAACTCCGTTGATAACAAAACCGCCGGTGCCGTTGGCCACGTCGGAAAGCGCAACTCCGCCCGGTATGGGTGCGTGACCGATGCCCGATTGGTCAATGTCGCTGAACACGGAAAGCTGAGCCTGACCGTTAATGTAGAGCGTGTTCGCGGGAATGTCAGGGTCGGCGCCCGCATCGACCCAATTCCCATCGGTGGTAACCACCGCGTCGCCGACGTCTCCAGCAACCGTCACCTTGTTCGAGGTTTCGGATAGGTTAAGGACCTCCCGGGCGTTCAGGGTCAACGTGTTGTCGCCGGAACCGGTTATGAGAAAGCCTCCGATTCCTTGGATTCGCGGATCGACGATGGTGGTCAGATCCAGATTCTGTCCGGCGACGCCGACCAGGCTCAAGGCATCTTCGCCCGATCCGCCGACGATTTTGATGAATCCGAGGTCCGATACCTGGAGCAGATCATCTCCAGCACCGCCACGCAGCACATCCGCGCCGCCACCACCGGATACCGTGTCGTCGCCCAATCCGGCGACAATCCTGTCGGCGCCAGCGTTGCCGATCAAATTATCCGCCGCGGCGGTACCAGCAACCGTTACCGAACCGGTGAAATCGTCGCCAAAGATAACGTAGCTCTCGCCGGCTGCGTCGTTCTCTTTCGGATCCGCGTATCGTGCGCCGACGATGAGATCATCGAAGCCATCACCGTTAACGTCGCCGGCTCGGCTTACCGATCGACCGGATCCATCTTCAGCGGCAACGCCATCGATTTGCAGTCCGGTCAACCCATCCAGATCTGACAGATCCAGCTCGGCGCCCAAGTTTTGATTGGTGCCAAACACCACATAGCTCTCACCGCCATCCTCGTTCCCAGACGCTTCGACGATATCTATGGAAACGGAGTTAATCCGATAGTCTTCGTTGGTACTTTGCCGAGCCATGAAAAAACTCAATGGCCCGTCATTCGACAATGAATTTGGTCCGAAGTCGAAGTCTTCGGTTATCCCGTTTTCCTCAATGGTTAGTGTCGTTATCCCATTGTTCTGGATGGTGTAGCTCATCGTGAACGGATCCACACCACCCAATCCGCCGGTCACGAAAGCGAAACCGGGTAAGTCTTGCCCGTTAAAAGCGCCGGCGCGCGTAAACCAAGATCCTCCGCTATTATCCGACCGTTCCCGTCCCGCCACGTTCACGCCATCGTGTAGCCCGAACACAAAATCATTGTCGCCGGTTAACGGGGCATAATCGATTTCGATGGTGACCTGGATGGGACCAACGGCTTTCACATAGACGGTATCGACGCGGAGGACCGATCCGGTTATTCGGTAAGCGGCGCGGGGGACGTGAATGGAGATGGGCTTGACGATCTGATTATCGGGGCCCGCCTCGCCGCCCCAGGTGGCGACGGACAGGCGGGGGAGAGCTACGTCGTATTCGGTTCTGACCAGGGTTTCGGCGCCTCGTTGGCCTTGGCAAGCCTGGATGGGAACAACGGTTTTCGCCTCGATGGCATCGATCCAGTTGACCACTCGGGCTTTTCGGTAAGCGGTGCCGGTGATTTCAACGGGGACGGTATTGACGATCTGATTATTGGTGCCCTGTACGCCGATCCCTACGGCGTCAACAATGCCGGTGAAAGCTACGTTGTATTTGGCACCGACCAAGGCTTTGGCGCCTCGATCGACTTGGGGAGCCTGGTCGGTACAAACGGTTTCCAAATCAACGGAATCGAAGCCTTTGACAATGCCGGCATTTCGGTGAGCGGCGCCGGTGATGTCAATGGTGACGGGTTTGACGATGTGATCATCGGGGCTCCGAACGGCGATTCGGATGCAAACTTGTTCACGGTCACCCAAACTGGGGCGCAGCTATCGGTTGATCCGACTATAACGTTTTTTGAGGCGGGCTCGATCTCGGGCAGCTCTTTAGATTTCACGACGGGGGCCGCTGGCCAAGACAAATTTCTATTTGATTGGGATTTGCTGCCGGCAGAGTTCCGTGAGGGTGACGTTACGGTCCGAGAGGTCAATAGACGCCGCAAACCCCTGGTCCGTGCCGAACACCACATAGCTCTCTCCGGCATTTTGCGGACCAGCGCCGTTACCATACGGGGCGCCAATGATCACATCGAGAAAGCCATCCCCATTGACGTCGCCGGCACCGCTGACCGATCGGCCGGACTGGTCAAAACCGTCGATGCCATCGAGGCGGAAGCCGCTGGTGCCGTCGAGGCTTGCAAGATCGATAGCGGCGGCAAATCTTTGATCCGTACCAAACACCACGTAGCTTTTGCCAGCAGTGCCGGGGCCAGACTCCGCATATCTGGCGCCGATGATAATATCGCTGATCCCGTCCCCATTGACATCGCCTGCGCCGCCTACCGATCTGCCGGAGCGATCATCAGCGTCGACACCGTCAATGCGGAAGCCGTTTTCGCCGTCAAGGTCCGAGAGGTCGATGCTCGCGCCAAAACCCTGGTCCAAGCCAAAGACGACGTAACTCTCGCCGGCATCGGCACCGGCGATCGGATCGGCCAACTCCGCGCCGATGATCAGATCGGCAAACCCGTCACCGTTGACGTCACCGGCGCCGCTCACTGATACGCCCGAATTATCGGAAGAATCGATTCCATTGATGACGAAACCACCTGTCCCCTCCGCCACTTCTGACAGCGGGATGACAGTTAGTGGCACCATTGGCGCCACGAAAGTCTCGCCGAATTGCAGGTGGTCGACCTCGATGCCTTGGGCAAATCCGGGATTCGAAATCTTTATCTGAAAAATTCCGCCGGGATCCACTATCCCAAAAAATCGGTCTTCCGCCGTGCCCCCTAAATTGTCTCCGTCGCCCACCACGACCGGCGCCGTCGCACCAAGCGGTACGCCGCCGGGACCAAAAGCTTCAAAAACGGGGGCTGCAAAAAAATCTCCATCCGTCCACACAATTCCGGCGTTCGTGGGCAGACCGCCGAGAATCACCGGATCGAAGGTGAAGGTGATGCCGGTGGCGCCATCGTCAAAAAATAATGTATGGCCGTCATTGCCCGAGCCGTCGATGACACCATCGTCCTCGTCCACCGAATCGCGAGCGGCTCCCGGAAACCGAACCTCCACAATCCCCGATGCCGTGACGCCCGGCACGTTGAACAAACCGTCTTCAAAATCCTCGAGCGTGAAATTCGGACCGGCCAAGTTGAACGGGCTATCCGCCACCCCCAGATAGGGCGTCGGTCCGAGGAGCCCTGGCGCTATAAGGTTGATCGTTTGATCATCGAACTTGGCGAATTCGATACCGGTCAGATTATCGGTGCCCAGATCACCGTCGATGCCGTTGTTATCGATGACATCGAACACGCCGCCGCCCAGGTCGTTGATCGTGAAGTCCGCCAAGTCGCCGGTGAACACCGCGATGTTTTGCCCATCGCCGCCGTCGAGCATGTCATCGCCGCCGCCGCTTTCAAGGGTGTCATTGTCCGCGCCACCGACTAGGTTGTCGTCGGCACCGCCGCCAACGAGAGAATCGTCGCCGGCTCCGCCATCGGCAATGACCGAATCGAACTGTAGGAGGGCACCCTCGAGAGTATCGTTGCCGGTGCCACCGTTAAAGGTGACGGTGTCGGGATCCCGACCGCGGTGCGCGGTGACGTTAACATTGACCGTTGCCGTGTCCGTGCCGCCACGACCGTCGGAGACGGTGTATCCGAAGGTATCCGGGCCCGAGAAACCCGCCGCCGGCGTATAGGTGAAACCGCCGTCATCGAGCACGGCAACCGTGCCACCCGCGGCGCTCACCGCATCAAAGGCGCTGACGCTCAGCTCGTCGCCGTCGCCATCTGCGTCGTTGAGCAAAACACCAATCGCTGCGCCAACCACCAGCGGGGTATCCTGGTCCGTTCCAAAGGGGCCATCATCAACCGCCACAGGGGTTTGGTTGGGGGCGACCTCGACGGTGCCCGTCGCGGTGGTGTTGTCGGTACCATCGGTGACCGTGTAAGTTCGCTTCAGTGATGATCAATCTGCTGGCATCGGTGGTCACCACGATCGCGCCGATCGTGCCGTCGTCGTTGGGAAGCAACACAATCCGGTTGTCAGCCCCTTCCGCCGCCGCCAGACACGCGGCCTTGGTCCCGCGGATGCCGATTGTCGCCACCGGCGTCCGCACCACCATCTCTTCCGGATTGTTGGCTGCGATCTCCCCGCTGACGAAAACGAAGGCGCCTTCGACGACCGAAAAAAGCGAAGAACCTTCACCGCCATCGGGGTCGAAGACCAGCTCATCGAGGACCATTCGGGCGTTTTCGCCGAGGGCGAAGGTGGTGTTGTCGTTGAACACCAATCCGACGGCTCCACCCGCATCGGTGACCAGCACGTCGCCTTGGAATACTGGATCGTCCACCGCGAGCGCGACCACCGTGCCGTCCGATCGAGTTGCCGTGACCGCGCCCTCAGCCGTTGCTACCTTGCCGATCGGCGCCGCCACCGCTCCCCCGCCTGGGCGTATTGCCCGGGCGCCATCGGCCCGGCCAGCGCACGCACGAGATCGGGTGGCAAGACCACCCCACCCTCAGTCGCCAACGCCGGGGGTTCGGAATGCGCGAAATACTCTTGGATTAGGATTCGCTGGCCGTTCGCGTCCTCCAGCAGCAGATCGTGCCCTTGCCGGGAAAATGCGGCGTCCGTCAGCGCGAATTCGCCGGGTACGATCAGGCGTTCCCCGGCATCAAAGTGCAGCAGGCTTGCGCGCTCTGGCACTTGCGTCGTGCCAAATTCGGACGACGATTCCCCGTTCGGCATGCCGTTTCCCAATACGGCCATGAAGCTATTTCCTTCCCAGGTCACTCAACTAGCTCAGCTGGATTAATCTATCCAACCCCACTCTACTTTGATATCCAGCAGGATCTGCTCAACGCCTAACCAGCCCAGCCGACTCATCGCGATCGACGCCAGCCAAATGCAAAGACTGTTCATAATATTTGTCACGCAAATCTCGGTCCATTTTCAATAAATCGTTTGTTGTCAATAGGTTGCCGAGTTGTGGCCGAAAATTAGACGCGTAGTTTTTCGGAAAGTGTAAAAATATCCGACACCCTGGTGCGGGGATATTCCTTAGAATACCCGAAAAGCACCTCAACTAACTGACAGATATATTAACTTATATGTAAATAGTTTGAGCGAATGACATTAACAATTACGCTTGGTGTCAATCGGCTAATTGCAAAAAATTCAACCCCTCCATCTCCCGCCGATGTTCACGGTTGCAAATCAATCCGGTCCCGACAAACACCACACTGGGACCGAGTTGGGTCTTGGTCGTGAAAAAACGCTGGCACGGCGATGATTTTAGAATTGCGGAGGTGAACCCCGGTCGGGGATGGGCCAAACTGGGTTTGGGCGGCACGGATCAGTTTCATGCAAAACTCGTTGGTCTCGCCAAAATCGAGATCGAATTTTCACCGGCCGATTGCAATCTGATTGCTGGGTTGGCAACAGCCGAAACGGCTGGCCCGCTAACTATATGTAATAGCTGGTAGGCGCAGAAGGAATCGAACCCCCGACATCTGCCAGGTATGGGCAGCGCTCTACCACTGAGCTATACGCCTAACCTTACTTACGGCAGGCGGTGATCGCCCGTCAAGTCGGGGTGGATCGTGAATTTATAACGTCGCAGGATCGGACTACCCTTCGTCAGCGGGGACCTCACGCACCTTCGCGGATTGCTCAGCGCGATATCGGTTGAGAGCGTCTGCCGTCCCAGCATCTTCGAGGGCAATAATGGCGGCAGCCAGTAACGCCGCGTTGATCGCGCCGGCTTTGCCAATCGCCGTGGTCCCGACCGGCACCCCAGCAGGCATCTGCACGATTGACAACAAACTATCCATGCCGCGAAGAGCGCCACCTTCCATGGGAACCCCAAGTACCGGCAGGGTCGTCAGTGCTGCAGCCATTCCCGGCAAGGCGGCCGCGGCGCCAGCACCGGCAATGATCACTTTAAGACCGCGTTCACGGGCAGCGCCGACGTAGTCGATTAATCGCTGCGGCGTTCGATGCGCCGAGGTTATGCGGGCTTCATGGGGAACGCCCAGCTGGGCGAGAGTGTCCGCTGCATTGCGCATGGTCCGCCAGTCCGATTGGCTTCCCATTATTATTGCCACCCTCGGGTTATCGGCCATCGGCCAGCTCCTCTTGTCCTTGGATGAGAGAATTGTCATTATAGAAAGGGGTACAGGGGATGGGCAAGGTTGAGGAGTGATGATTCGCTGTTTGGCAAGATTTTGTTGCTACGCTTTAATAAGTCTTAAGGGAATTCGTTGCTGGATTAGAGAATGAAGATTGGCAGCACACGATCGCTAGGCGTCGCTACTCCGGTGGGAAGAAAGACCACGCGCGGCGAGACCGATAATACGGTTTCGGCCGAAAGGTCCATTTCCGACGTTTCGACGGTCATGGGAATCCCCGAGGCGAAGTTAACGCCAAAGGTACGGACCGCCGTCATGACATTGCTCGAAGAGGTGAAGACCCTGCGAGCGGAACTAGAGGGTGGCAAAAAACGAATTGATCACCTCGAACGTTTGGCCGACCAGGATACCTTGGTCCCGGTCGCCAACCGGCGGGCCTTTGTTCGCGAGATGTCCCGTATTATGGCGTATTCACAACGCTACGATGTTCCCAGCGGCGTATTGTATTTCGATCTCAACGGCATGAAGCAAATCAACGACACCTTCGGCCATGCGGCTGGCGATGCGGTCCTGCGCGGGCTGGCAAATGTATTTATCGAGAACGTTCGCCAGTCCGATGTCGTTGGGCGCCTCGGCGGCGACGAATTCGGAGTTATCCTGGCACAGACTGACAACGAGGCAGCGATCGAGAAGGCAGAATCCCTTGTTCAAGTTATCAATGACACGCCGCTAATATGGGAAGGGAACGAGATTAGACTGTCGGTTGCCTATGGCGCGTACTGCTTCCAAAAAGGCGAAACCGTCGATGACGCCCTCGCCCACGCCGACAAAGCGATGTATGCCCAAAAACGAAAGGTTAAAAGCAACGGCGAATAATTCGGCGGATCGACAGCCGACGGCGGGTACTCAGGAATTCAAATAACCCCAGCGCTATCTGGCGCGGACTTCATCTTAATATTCCAGCGAACGAACTCGCTCACACTCTCTCTCATGAGCTTGACACAATGGTTACGCGATAATATCAGGCCAAATCTCGCTTTCTAATCTTGCGATCTCGTCTTTCAAAGTGAGCTTGCGCTTTTTTAAACGCTGTACTTCGAGCTGGTTAAATGCGCCACCACCTGTCATTCGTGCAATTTCATCATCCAATTTACGATGCTGATCGCGCAGTTTGGCTAGCGATTTCTTCTTGGATTCGTCGTCTTCGGCCATTCTTGGCTTCGTCCCCTCAGGCGCCTCCCGCCAGCGTCCAGCATAGCAAATTTGGCCAAGAATTTACAATTCATCGCGCCCTCTTCGCCGATGCCCGCTGGATTGGGCCGGCAAGTCCTCGCCCCATCGCTTAATCAACGGCGTATCCAGATCAAAAAGGTCAAGGATACGCCCGACTGTGTGGTCTATCAGCGCCGCTACGGAATCTGGACGGGGGTAAAATGCGGGAAGCGGCGGTGCCACGACGGCACCCAATTCGGCTAATGCGGCCATGTTCCGCAAGTGCCCGGCGTGCAGTGGTGTCTCGCGAACCATGAGTACCAGACGGCGGCGCTCTTTAAGTATGACGTCTGCAGCACGGGACAGCAAAGTCGACGTCACACCAGTGGCAATTTCCGACATGCTCTTGACCGAGCAAGGCGCGACTATCATGCCAAGAGTCTGGAATGATCCACTCGATAAAGCCGCCGCCATATCGCCGTTTCCGTGGCAAACGTCGGCCAAGGCGCGCACGTCTACCGGCTTCCAATCTGTCTCCAGGGCCAACGTCATCTCCGCTGACCTCGACATAACCAGATGAGTTTCGATCGCGAGTGGCCGCAACACCTCAAGCAGTCGCACCCCGTAGATAACGCCGGAGGCACCGCTTATTCCGATAATCAAACGACTTGGTGTGGTCAATTTGCATCCATTATGTCATAATAAGTGTGAATGTCGTCATTGCCGGTCGGGTGAGACACGGGGATTATCGCAGTGGGGAGTCGCCTATCCTACGGTGTGTTGTGACGGAAATTCAAGACTACCAGCAATATTTGGACTTACTTGGAGGGTTTAATGATGCAGGTTGATGCTCGCCTTGAAACACTGGTTGGTAAGCACGCGAGCCTAGAGCAAGCAATTTCAGAAGAAACGCAAAGACCTGTACCTGACAATATTCACCTTTCCGATTTGAAACGCCAAAAACTCCGTATAAAAGATGAGATATACAGAATCGAACACGGATAGTATTCGACGAGTGAGTTAGTCTCGGCGCGTGATACTTTGGCGTCGGGACAGGCTAATCCATGGTTTTCGGCGATGGCAATCGTTGTTGTCGAAGGAAATACAGGATAACCCGACAATATTCAGCGAACGACACGGGCGATCGTGTTGCTCGTGCTGTGGCCGGGTGTGAGTGGTACTAGGAGGACCTTCCCGCCGTATTCCTTAACGATATCGGCGCCAACCACCTCCTCGACGCGATAATCTGCCCCCTTGGCGAGGACGTCAGGTCGCAATCCGCTTATCAACATGAGCGGCGTGTCCTCGCCGAATACGACCACTAGGTCGACGCTGGAAAGAGATGCGAGTACCTGTGCCCTAGCGGTCTCCGATTGCACCGGCCTGTCGGGTCCCTTGAGGCGGCAAACCAATTCATCGCTGTTCAAGCCGACAATCAGGCGGTCGGCAGCGGCGCGCGCGCCGTTCAGCATGGCGACATGACCGGGGTGCAGCAGATCAAAACAGCCATTCGTAAAGGCCACGCGTTGACCGGCGCGGCGCCAGCGTTTGACCTGATCCTTTGCAGCCGCCAGAGAAACAATCTTGGCTTCGGTCCGTGACCGATCGCTAGAATACGAGGCGCGGACGAGATCGTCCTGGAAAACCACCGCGGTCCCGACCTTGCCGACGACGATGCCGGCCGCAAGGTTTGCCAGTCGGGCACTATCGAGTAGCGACAATCCGCGACCGAGCGCGGCGCAGAAAGTCGCCAGTACGGTATCGCCAGCGCCCGATACATCGAAGACTTCTTTAGCCTCCGCGGAAAGGTGGTGCACCGAGCCCTCGGTCACCAGACTCATGCCCAATTCGCTGCGAGTGACAAGTACCGCGCCGATTTCATACTTATTGATGATCTTACGTGCGGCCGCGGCAACAGACGTGTCATCATCGGTATCACCCTGGACTGCATGCGCCAGTTCGTGGCGGTTTGGTGTGAGGACACTCGCCCCCTTATACCGAGAAAAATCGAACCCTTTGGGGTCGATGACAAGGGGTTTCCTGGCGGCGTGCGCGGATCGTACAAGCTCGGCGAGAAGATCGTCGGTCACAAAGCCTTTGGCGTAGTCCGATACAGCAATAACGTCCACATCCGCGGCGGTATCCGCGATCACGCGGCCAATGTCCGCCGCGTCTTTCCGGGAGATCGGCTGGGTCGTCTCCTTATCCGCCCTAAAAAGTTGCTGGCCATCAGCCAAATACCGGGTCTTAACCGTGGTGGGTCGACCTTTATCAGACAAGATGCAGGGTTCGATGAGTGCTTCGTTGCCAACCAATTCAGTCAACGTGCGGCCCTCCTTGTCGTCACCGACGACCGAGAGAAAACACGCCCTATCGCCGAGGGCGGCGATATTTCGAACCACATTTCCCGCGCCGCCCGGCATCGTTGTTTCCTCACCGATACGAATGACCGGTATTGGGGCCTCGGGCGAAATGCGGCTGACATCGCCGTAAACAAACCGGTCCAGCATGAGATCGCCGACGCAAAGAACCCGGCAAGGATCGAACGCCGCGAATTTGCCGCCTAGATTTTCCTGGGTCACGTAACTATTCCATCCGATTTGCCAGGCGGCCCTGATAAATCCACCGAATGGCTCTCGCAACCACGGCCTGGATCATATTTCGTCGGCGCCGCCGATGAGGTTTATTCCGGTAGGTTTGCCGTTTGTCACCTTCTCAGAAGTTGGGCGCGACGTTCCGGCGCGGGCGAGGGCCTCGCTAAGATCTCGCTGAGAACAAAGGCCCAAGAGAACCGGATCCCTCGGCTTTATATTTGAACTGTTCCAATGGGTACGATCGCGCACAGCGGTAATTGTGGCTTTGGTCGTTCCCAAGAGTTTGCCAATTTGCGAATCAATAAGCTCCGGATGATTTCGCAATATCCAGGCAATGGCATCCGGCTTGTCGCCCCGTTTCGAAACGGGTGTATATCGGCCTCGGCGACTCCGTGTAACGGGCAGTTCCGGCCTTTCGGTTAGTGTCAGTCGCGCACTGGAATCGGCAGTGCATCTTTCAATTTCCGCCTTTGTAAGTTGGCCGTTGGTCAACGGACTCATTCCGACAATCCCAGCCGCGACCTCGCCGTCGGCGATGCCCCGAATTTCGAGCAAATGAAGCCCACAAAAATCGGCAATCTGTTCAAAGGTCAAAGTTGTATTGTCGATGAGCCAAACGGCGGTTGCCTTCGGCATAAGAGGTTGGGCCATGTTCGGTCCTCTTGGTCTGGTCGGACGGGTGTGTTCGGCATCCCCCATCGCCTGGTCTCAAAAAACGTCTGTTGCCGAAAAGTGGTCCGTTTAGAAAATGTTGTTTTCCACGATACGCGGTAATCAAGCACGGCGACAACCGCTGATCTACACCGTTAACGCGATCTTGCCAATATGCGCGCCGGTTTCGATTCGCACATGGGCCTGTGCCGCCTCAGCGAGAGGATAAGTGGAATCGATTACTGATGTCATACGGCCCTGGGCCAGGAGTGGCCAAATTTCGGCTTCGACTTCCCTGGCTATGGTGGCCTTGAACCCAAGGCTACGGCGGCGCAGAGTCGCACCGGTTATGGTCAAGCGTTTCAACATCACCTTCATCAGGTCAAGGACGACTTCGCTACCCTTTAGAAAGGAAATGCAAATCAGCCGACCATCCTCGGCGAGCGCGTCGATATTTCGTCCGACATAGTCACCACCGACAATGTCTAGGATAACGTCGGCGCCGCTACTTGACTCCTTGACTATCGCAACGAAATCGTCCGCTTCGCGATCAATCGCTCGTTCCGCCCCCAAATCTACACAGGCTCGACACTTTTTGGAGCCGGCGGCGGTGGCAAACACGCGTGCGCCGCGTAACGACGCAAGCTGAATCGCGGTCGTACCAATACCACCCGCGCCACCATGGACGAGGAATACCTCTCCTGCACCCAAGTGCGCACGGCGGAATACGTTGCTCCATACTGTGAAACATGATTCGGGCAAGACTGCGGCCCGTACGTCGTCAAATCCCTCGGGTACGGTCAAACATTGCCCGGTGGGAGCAGTGCAGTAGCTAGCGTAGCCGCCTCCTGCGACCAATGCACAAACTCGGTCGCCTGGTTTCCAATCGGCGACACCGGAACCCACAGCGGCGATTTCGCCAGCAACCTCGAGCCCCGGTATGTCCGACACACCAGGCGGCGGGGGATATTTTCCCAAGCGTTGAAAAATGTCCGCGCGATTAACGCCTGCGGCTCCTACCCTTATCAAAACCTCGCCATGTCCGGGGCGCGGACATGGGCGCGTGACGGACTGCAAGACCTCCGGACCACCCCATTCGGCGATCTCGACTGCGACCATCGTGTGCGGAAGCCCATTGGACATGTCAGCAAATCCGGTACGGAATTATCGGACTGATGGTTGACAAATAGGGAATTCACACCGCCCCACCATGTGCGACCAAGGAACGGAGCCAACCGCACCCCTGCATTGATTTAACCGTATATTAACAGGTGGCGGCTATGTTGGCCTCCTGACACGGCTAACCCCGTGTGATTTTCTCTGGATTATAGTAGCCTCCCTCTCACTGGAGTCGCCTCCCTCGGCGGCTCCCTTCTTTTTGTCCCGACGACGGCCCCTCCGCACGGCCCCCTGCCGTTGCGTCTCGATCCGGCACCGAAAAACAAAATCAATAACGGCGCTCGACCATGAGTTTCTTGATCTCCGCAATCGCCTTTCCGGGATTCAAACCCTTTGGGCAGGTACGCGTACAATTCATAATCGTATGGCATCGGTAGAGACGGAACGGATCTTCCAGATTATCGAGACGCTCTCCGGTATATTCGTCACGGCTGTCGATGATCCAACGATAAGCCTGCAACAAAATGGCCGGTCCCAAATACCGATCGCTGTTCCACCAGTAGCTCGGGCAACTAGTCGAACACGAGGCGCACAAAATACATTCATACAAGCCATCCATTTTTGCACGATCTTCTTTGGTTTGTAGCCGTTCGCGATCTGCCGGTGCTGGCGAATCCGACTGTAGCCATGGTTTGATGGAGGCATACTGAGCGTAGAAATTAGCCAGATCCGGAACCAAATCCTTGACGACCGGCAGATGAGGCAGCGGGTAAATTTTGACGTCGCCTTTAACGTCGTCTATCGCCTTCGTGCACGCAAGGGTGTTGGTACCGTCGATATTCATTGCGCATGAGCCGCACACGCCTTCCCGGCAAGAGCGCCGAAAGGTCAGTGTCGCGTCAACCTCGTTCTTGATCTTAATTAAGGCGTCGAGAACCATTGGTCCGCACGCGGCGCGGTCGATGGTGTATTCGTCGACTGACGGATTTTCACCGCTTTCGGGCTCATGGCGATAAACCTTGAACCGCTTCGGTTTCTTGGCGTCCGAGGGTGCCGGGTGCGTCGTGCCGGTCCTGATCCGCGAATTTTTTGGCAATGTGAATTCGGCCATTTCAATAGTCCTCCGCGGCCTAGTAGACGCGAGCCTTGGGCGGGATGACCTTGGCTTCGTCGGTCAAGGTATACATATGCACGGGACGGTAATCGATCTTCGGCCGGAGCTTATCATCCCACCAAACAAGCGTGTGCTTCATCCAGTTTTCGTCGTCGCGATCGGGATAATCCTCGCGCGCGTGTCCACCTCGGCTTTCCGTCCGATTGTGCGCAGCGTGAATCGTCACCACCGCCTGACGCAACAAATTGTCGAGTTCGATGGTCTCCACGAGATCCGAATTCCAAATCATCGAAGGGTCGGAGACACCAACGTCGGCAAAGGATTCCCAAAAGGTTTTAAGCTTACGTATGCCTTCTTTCAGAATCTTACCGTCACGGAACACTGCGCAGTTGCTCTGCATCGCCTTTTGAAGGTTTAGACGAATTTGTGCTGTCGGCAGCGATCCCTTGGCATGGCGCAACTTGTCGAAGTAATCAAGCACCGCCTCGCCCGCGCCCTGGGGCAATGGCGGGCGTTTTTCACCCGGCTTGATCAGCTCCGCGGCGCGAATTGCTGCCGCTCGGCCGAATACGACGATGTCCAGTAGCGAGTTGGAGCCGAGCCGATTAGCACCATGCACGGATACGCAAGCGGCTTCGCCGATTGCCATTAATCCGGGGACAACATGATCCGGATCGCCATCCTTCAAGGTCACCACCTCGCCATGATAATTCGTTGGAATTCCGCCCATGTTGTAATGAACCGTGGGCAAAACGGGTATGGGCTCCTTCGTGACATCCACGCCTGCGAAAATCTGTGCAGTCTCAGAAATTCCCGGCAGTCGCTCCTCCAACAAATCGGCGCCAAGGTGCTCTAAATGTAGGTAAATATGGTCATTCTCCTCGCCCACACCTCGATTGGCACGAATTTCCATGGTCATGGCGCGGCTGACAACGTCGCGCGAGGCCAGGTCCTTTGCGGAAGGCGCATAGCGCTCCATAAATCGCTCACCTTCCGAATTCGTCAGGTAGCCACCCTCACCACGGGCACCCTCAGTAATAAGGCAACCTGAACCATAAATCCCGGACGGGTGAAACTGTATGAATTCGACATCCTGAAGGGGCAGACCCGCACGCAGCACCATGGCGTTGCCGTCGCCGGTACATGTGTGCGCCGACGTACACGAGAAAAAGGCACGCCCGTATCCCCCCGTAGCCAAAACGGTAAGAGCAGCATTGAATCGGTGCAGAGTGCCGTCATCGAGATTCCAAGCGATCACGCCCCGGCAAGCGCCTTGGTCATCCATGATCAGGTCGATGACAAAGTACTCGATAAGGAATTTTGCGCTGTGCTTCAAAGACTGCTGGTACAGCGCATGCAAAATGGCGTGTCCAGTACGGTCAGCGGCGGCACAGGTGCGCATCGCTTGGCCTTCACCAAAATTGGTGCTCATGCCGCCAAAAGCGCGCTGATAAATACGCCCGTCTTCGGTGCGGGAAAAAGGCACGCCGTAGTGTTCCAATTCAATGACGGCCGGGCCTGCTTCACGACACATGTACTCGATTGCATCCTGGTCTCCGAGCCAGTCAGAACCTTTCACCGTGTCGTACATATGCCAGCGCCAGTCGTCTTCCCCCATATTGCCCAAAGCTGCGCTCATACCCCCTTGGGCCGCGACCGTGTGGCTGCGGGTCGGGAATACCTTGGTAAGGCAGGCGGTCTTCAACCCAGCCTCGGCCATGCCGAAAGTCGCGCGCAAACCTGCGCCGCCGGCACCGATCACCAATACGTCATACGTGTGATCGGTCATGGGATAAGCTTGGGCCATACGCTCAGCCTCCAAAGGCAAGAATTAATACCGACACCACACAAGCTGTGCCGAGACCGAAGCTGAGCAGCGATACAAGAATCAACGAAGCCAATTTCAGCCCTTCCGAGTGAATATAGTCTTCGATGACCACCCGAACCCCAAGCTTGGCGTGGTAAATCCCGGCAACGATGAACAGGATAAACAACGACGACACCAACGGATTGCCCATGAGCGCGATCACGTCAGCCCGATCGGCCCCGTTAAAGCTCCAAACCAAACCTACGAATAGGGGGCTAAGGGGTACTAGCGCCAGCGCTGTGACCCGTTGGACCCAAAAGTGGTCGGTACCATCCTTGGCCGTGCCCAATCCGCGGACTCGGCCGAGTGGAGTTCGCAAACTCATCCTATCCTCCCATTGCCAGTCCGATGAACCAGGCGAACAACGTTAGCCCAGCGGTGGCGATTAACACCGCCCAACCGCTACGGTATAGGGTTTCCATATCGAACCCAATACCAGCGTCCCAAAACAAATGTCGTACACCGTTGCAGAGATGGTAAAACAAACAAAAGGAAAACCCGAGCAAGACCAAATAACCGAACCATGAACCATAAAATGCTTGTACGAAATTGAAAGCTGCCGGTCCCCAAGCCGCTGCAACTAACCAAAATGTGAGAAATATTACGCCAATAGACAAAACAACGCCGGTTCCTCGATGGAAAACTGACAATACCGACGTGAGTTGAGGACGATATACTTGTAGATGTGGCGACAAAGGCCGGTCAGTTTGGGCCATACTCGTTTCCTCCCCGCGATTTCGACCGTCACGCTAAATTGGGCGCCGATTGTACGACGTTGCGGCGGCGAGTCAATCGCTCCAAACGGCATTGGGCTCGCTATGGAAAATTCTTTTTGGTCCCCACAACGTAAAGCTCGGTTGCCCTCTCAAGCACGCCCAGTCGTAGAAATACACCACACAAATACAACCATCTCATGTGATAATCACACAAACTCTGACCACCGGGCACGCAGCTCTTTCATGCGCACCCTGATTACGCACAAACCGCCAGCGATCTACTGATTGGACCGTACGGATAGGCCGTGGCTATTCACACTTTGGCCAAATCGAAGGGCCCCAGATCTCTAAGGCTCGACCTCGTCGTCATCCGTGGATAGCTGCGCGTTCCTCTCCGCCTTCCGCTCCTCGGACTTCTCCTCCCTGGCCTTCAACCGGGCCGCCTTCTTGGCCGCCTTCGCCCTCTCGCGTTCCTGACGTTCGAACCTGTAGTTGGGTTTCCGGCCCACGGGCTCAATCGGCCAACGAAAGGTTCTTTGCCGTCGTCTTTCCCGGCCGGTCCTCGCCGATCTCGAAATTTACTCTCTGGCCTTCGCCAAGGGTGGCAAGACCAGCGGCTTCAACCGCCGAGATATGGACGAACACGTCCCTCCCGCCGCCATCGGGCTCGATAAATCCATAGCCCTTTTGTGGATTGAACCATTTCACGGTACCAGAAGACATATCAGTTTCCTCGCAGTGTAAAACGAGGTGCCACGATACAGATTTAGCGGCGGATGCCAAGTGCATTGGTATGCCCTCAGCAATTCCCTACAAATTTCGCTGCCGGAATTCAGTATCTCCAAGGTCCGCGCAGGGACGAAAGCCGTTGGCGCAAGTCGATCGTATTACGGCCGAGCCGTAGGATTTGTCGCCGCTGGCGGAATTTTTCTCCTCGCCAAGGAAGATTTGTGAAAAAATCGTCACATCGCTACCACAGAAAGCCTAATTGGCGAAAAGAGGTTGTGATGCGCAAACTCGTATTCATTCTCGCCATGGTGTTATGTGCCTATGCCCTGCCGCTCAAGGCGGATGAGCCCTTCGGCTGGGTCGTCGATATTGCCCGGCAGTTGCATGAAATGGAAAAGGCTTGGAAGGCGGTGAGTCACGGCGATTACAGTGCCGCTTTGACGGAACTCAAAGCATTGGGGGACCAGGGATACGCCAAGGCCCAGATCGTCGTTGGTGTGCTGTATTCCTTGGCTGTACCACCAAAATATGATGAAGCGGCGGTGTGGTTTCGCCGTGCCGCCCATCAGGATTCCGCCACAGCCCAGTGGTTTATGGGGCGGCTGTATGCGAGTGGCAGCGGCGTTCCGAAGGATCCGATGTTGGCGCATATGTGGTACAGTCTGGCGGCGGCCCAAGGCCACAAAGCGGCCCTGAAGGACAGCAATGCACTTGCAGAGTTGATCCTTCCCGACCAGCTCGCCGAGTCTCAAATACGCGTTCAGGAGTGGTCGCCCGTTAAGGAGCGATAGTTCCACCCGACGAAAGAAAAAATTTTCACGACCGGTGAATAGATCGGCTCCCGAAACGTTTGCTTGGGTTAGGACCGTTCCCTTACGCCATACCGGCGGGCGGGTTCGGCCTTTGCGGCCCACTCTGAGACGTCCAGTCGGGAGGTATCCATGCACAGGCGCGCCTTGATCGTTGCCATCGCCCTATCCACCACCTCTGTGAGCCTGCCAATTTCGGTGAATGCAGCCGAAACTGACTACGAGGCTTACAAAGAAATTTTCCAGCCAATCCCCGCGATTCCGCCGATCCCGGCGGACAACTTACTCAACGACGCGCGGATCGCCCTCGGCCAAATGCTTTATTGGGACCGCAGAACATCCAAGACTGGTCAAACAAGCTGCGGATTCTGCCACCATCCCGCCTATTATGGGGCCGAGCCCATGGATCGGTCCTTAGGCGTATTTGGCGAATTGCACGCCGCTAACGCACACACCGTGCTCAACGCTGCGTTCCATACCAGCCAGTTCTTTTCGGGATCCGCGCCGACCTTAGAGGACCAGGCCCTGGGCGCGATCAAGTCGCACGTTGCCTCCCGGAGCTGGCCAAAAGAAGTCGCCGAGCGCCTGAATCGCGTCCCAGGCTATGGGAAACTTGCGCAAGAGGCATATGGCGAGGACCTGAGCGAGGAAGTTATCGGAAAGGCCATTGCTTCATTCATGCGAACGCTCGTTACTCCCGATTACCCACTGGCTCGCTGGCTTCGGGGCGACGAAGGGGCGATGACCGAACAGCAAAAGCGCGGCATGGCGTTATTCGCTGATAAGGGTTGCGTCAGCTGCCACGCGTCCCCCTATTTCTCGAACTTCACTTTCCAAAAATTTACGATTGAAGGCGGGGAGCATCACTTCGGCCGATACAAGGTCACCAAGGATGAGGCCGACAAATTCACCTACAAGGTGCCGTCACTGCTCAACGTCGCCAAGACGCCCCCCTACACCCACGCCGGCGTTGTTAAGTCGCTGCCGAAGATGGTCGCGATCATGGGCAAACAAATGTTGGACGAAGATTTGTCTGAGGGTGAGGTTGATGACATCGTCGCCTTCCTGGATTCTCTGACCGGGAAGATGCCATCTCACTTCCACTACGTACCAGCACTCCCCGTTGGCGGTGGCGAGGGCGATTTCGGCCCGAGCTTGACCCCCTCCACTAAGGAATAACGTCCAGCACGAATTTTTCGGTGGGTACGTTCGCGTCACTTATTCTTTTGAGGAGGTGCGGCGCGGTTTCGCGCCTCCTCAACCCCTTCATCGGTGCGGTACCCTGGGTGGGACTGCCAAATCGGGAGTTCTCCGCCCTCACTGGCAAAACCATCGGGCCCAAATTGGTTTGAGTTGACGCAACAGATTTGTATTCCACTCGGACCTGAAGGCGACCCGTATATACGATCGCCGCTCGGAAGTAATTTCCCTAGAAGAGGACGAGAAGATGGTGATTCGAAGAACTCGTTGTGCAATTGACCGGAGTTTGGGAAAAAAGCAGTCGCAAGCGTCATAGATCCGATTCGGCTGCCTGCAGCCGAGTTAGAGAACAGCCTCAGCCAAATTCCGACATTTCACTCAGGACATATTCGGATTGCTACGAAGTTGGACAGTGTCGCCGCGTAGCCAAAACCAATATCCGTGGTCAATTTTTGAGATTGTATTGAGAAACAGCGTTCCAATTGCGAATATGCGCATCTGAATCAATCAACGTTCTTGTCCCACGCATGATTCTATTAGACTGCTATGTCCTTTCCACACACAACTGTATTGCCAAACAATAACTTTAGTGAATGGTTCTATGATCAAACAAAATATATTGAAAAATTGCCGTTTTATTGCCCGGAGTGTAATAATGAGGTTCTTCTAATAGAATATTGCTCTATTTGTGAATCAAGGATTCTTGATTTTCCGATAAAGAAACCGGTTTCACATAAAATTTCAAATTTTCTCTTTTTGCCTGTAGGGTTTTTTGTTATATGTGCATCATACATTGCGGTTGTAAATGAATACTTCAACCAAACAATTGGGGAAATTGATATACACATTTTTTTGGACAATATTCCAATTTTTTCTCCCCCTTTGATTGTTGTTTATTTTTCCACTCTTTTAGCAAAAAAATTCTATATAAAAATGAAGAATACAAAGAAGTCAAGAATCCTAAATCGTTCCCGAGGCGCATACAGCTTGTTCAAGCTGGCGAACGCTATTTTGACGATAACAAGTACAGGCAAGCCGCGCGATGTTATGCTGAAGCAGTTTTATTATATTCCCGGGAAGATTGCGACTCAGATGACGATTACGAAGGAATCGGTTTTTGGAGATCAATAGAATCTTTATACAGGTCACTCACAGAGGAAGAGAATCAACAATGGAAAGGTAAAAATGAGTTTCGCCGATTGTTAATTTACTTAATTCTGGATGAAATTGGGGTAGGGGTAAAGTGGCCTGGGTTGGTAGCCATACCACGCATTTGGGAGTTAAATACAGGCGCGAGCCTCCGTGATGTAATGATTTCGCAATCTAGTTCACGAGATAGGTTGTTCAAGATTTTAGAGAAGGTCATTCGAGATGATAAGGCGATTATGTCGCTGGTAAAAATATACAGAAATGAATTTCGCGAGGATTTCATCTCCGAGGAACTTCGATTGAAGGTTGCGAAATGGACGCGCTTGAATGCCCCATACGCC
Source organism: Alphaproteobacteria bacterium (assembly GCA_012267605.1). Taxonomy (GTDB): domain Bacteria; phylum Pseudomonadota; class Alphaproteobacteria; order JAAXGF01; family JAAXGF01; genus JAAXGF01. The sequence goes on from JAAXGF010000368.1 coordinate 22,977, forward strand.
GCCGAAATACTGAGTGGGCCAGTCCAGCAAGAATGAAGTAAACGAATAAATTT
>JAAXGF010000058.1 GCA_012267605.1 Alphaproteobacteria bacterium
GCAACGCGGCGACGCGATAAAACCCTCCGAACGGGGCGTTATCGACGTAAAGAAGGACGTTTTTTCCCTTCACGTCCAGTGACTTGGTGTATCCTGGTAATCTGCCGTCTAATCGCCTTTATTTACAAGCATATATTCGAATTAACGTCCCCGAAGACTTACGAATCAAGGCTAATCCTTCGGCTTCCTTCTCCGCTTCGGTTTGACCATTGCTGTGACCGGCGCGACCATTTTTTCGTACAGCCCGAGCAGGTGTTCCACGCGCTCACGCTCGGACGCGAATCCGGTCCGCCGGTAGAGCCTATCCACGGCACGGTCCAAAGCGTGGTGGGCCTTGCGGAGGTCGGGAGGCATGAGATCGGGGTCGTACAGGTCGGCCAGTGTTGCTTCTGGATGGTTTGCACGGGCAGAGAGGACAGCGTCGGCATGGGGAGCGAGACGCTCAAGGGGTTCTGTAGGACCAGGGGGCAACGGAAAAGTATTATAAACAAGGCCGATTGAATAGCGATAGTCGCTCTTTAGCCGACCGCCGATGTGGCGCATCCAGGCTACATGCATGGCGGAGGTGAGGAGTGCGAATAGGGGTTTGCTGGCATTCTCAACAATACGGACGAGATTACTCGGAATCACTGGGGGCTCAAGCCATGCGATTGGGATGTAGTCACGCCGTTCGGAACTAACCTCCGGTACGACCAAAAATGGCGCGTTAGGAATGACGTTCACGTGGTAGAGCTTCGGCGTCATTGCGAGCGCCTGGGTTGGCCTGCTCTTGCTCGCCAACCGATAGTCACGAACGGCGGCGATCCGCTCACGGATTCTCGGCAGTGTTTTGAGAATGTGAGGCGGCACGTCGGCCAGATGTAATATCCAACGCATTCCACCCTGCAGAAACTCGCGGCTTCCGACGAAAGGTCGCAGATAAGGGTCAGCATCCGGTTCCTGGCTGAGAAAGGCCTTGCGTTCGTCGGACTTAAAAATGTAGTGGCCTCCATCAATAGGCTTCGAACCGATGATCAGCTTTGGTAGCCCATTGATAGGTACATGTTCCTCCCTTACTACAACTCGCCGATCCGTCAAACCACCCGCGTCGAAAAGGTAGGGCGATAGCGTGGAATGCGTACTCTGTTGCGGATCGCCATTGACTGATTCGTAAGAAAACAAACGTCTGTGTCTCGGTGCAGCGTCCCGTTTGGCCAATCCGATGATGACAACGTGAACGTGCGCCATTCCGCGAGCGTCCGACCCCCACGCGAAGGTGCGGTGGGCAAAGGCAATTTCCAGCTTATGGCGTTCGAACAGGATCGGCCAGAGTTGCGCGACCTGTTCACCCTGTGTGATGGAATTGGTCACCACAAAGCCGATTCGCGCCTCGCTATCCCGCACGTATTCGCCGGCTTTGATAAACCACGCCGTCACGTAATCGAGCGTGCCGCCGGTCTTGCCCAGCGCAGCAATGCTGCGCACCTGTTCGCGCTGTTCTTGAGATTGGAATTTGGCCCCCACGAACGGCGGATTGCCAAGTACGTATGAACATTCTTCCGGAGGCAGAAGTTCGGACCAATCGAATTCGAGCGCGTCGCCCTGTCGGATGTGCGGCGATTTCTCCAGTGGTATACGGGCGAACGTCTCACCGAACTCAAGGCTCAAACGGACATTCATAATGTGGTCCATCATCCACAGCGCCACTTCGGCGATGCGTGCCGGAAACTCTCCCAACTCGATGCCGTAAAACTGATCAACGTTGACGATCACAAGCTGCGTGGCAAAGACGTCGGTCTGGGTTTTAGGGTGAATCTCTCTGAGTACCTCGATTTCCAATGCGCGCAATTCGCGGTACGCGATAATGAGAAAATTGCCGCAACCGCAGGCTGGATCTAGAATACGCAGGTCGCGCAGCCGCTGCCGGAAGGTGTGAAGCGCTGGAATGCGGCGAGTGTCCCGGCGTGCTTTCAGTGCGCGAAACTCCTCACGCAATTCGTCGAGAAATAGCGGTTCAATGACCTTGAGGATATTCTGTTCCGTGGTATAGTGCGCACCCTGCCGGCGCCGTTGGTCCTTGTCCATTACCGACTGGAACAACGAGCCGAAAATCGCCGGTGAGATGTTAGACCAATTGAAATTGCAAGCGTCAATCAGCTTCTTGCGCATCTCAGAATCGAATGACGGGATGGGCAGCGTGTCACGAAACAGTTCGCCATTGACATATGGGAAGCGGTCGAGGTCTTCATCGAGCGTTTTAACGCGTCGATCTTCGGGCGTGTTGAGAACCTGGAACAAATGCATCAGACGGCTGCCAAGATCCGACCCGTCTTCACTCGTACGGTTTTCCAGATAATCCAGAAAGATGTCCCTTGGTTCGAAGATGCCGGTATCGTCAGCAAAAAAGCAGAACACGATTCGGACGAGGAACTGCTCCAGGTCGTGTCCGGTGTAGCCCGATGCAGCAAGCGCGTCGTGTAGAAGGCCGACCCGTTCCGCCGCTGCGATATTGACCGGGTCCTGGTCCTTGAACGTCCGCTTCTGAACGCCGAGGATAAAGCCGAACTTTTCGATGTGTTCAGAAAGGTCGGCGAGAGCGAAGCAGACTTTCTCGCGTTCGTCCCGGTCGATCATTTCGAAGGTCTGGAAGTCGCACTGCAACTGGTAACGCGGTTGCTCGTGTACGGGAAGAGCGTCGAAGTAGGCGTCTGCCTGTTCGCGTGCTTTTTTCAGATCACGTCCCACGCTCTTCTGCTCGACAAGCAATACGCCAGGCCAGAACAGATCGATGAATCCGTCGGAATCGTCCAGGCGTTTGACCTGCTCCTCGTAGCGCGCGACCGTACGACGTTTTACACCGAATATCTCGAAGAAATCGTTGTAGAAGCTCTGGGTTTCGCCCTTCTCGTAGCCGGAGTCCTTCCACTCTCGTGCGAAATTGGCGGCGCGGGTGCGAATTTCATTCCATGATAAGCGCATACAGATGTGTTCTCATTTTTTCGGGTCTAATGAATATCAGTGCCGGGTCGATTTCGCTTGAAACTCGCCTGCGAATCCATCTGATGTCACACACTTCTCGCTGCACGGCGGATTTAGCGAACCCACAGAATCGAAGTTTGTTGGACAGCTGTGGCCAACAACGTGTTTTGCTGACCACTTTACCTGTTTTTTGGCCAACAAACGCCGTTGTGGGACAAAAGTGGCCATCAAAATACCCATTTGACTTCCGCGGTTACCCAATCAGAACCGCTCTTACCGGCGTATGTCCGTAACGAAGGGTTTACTTGCGCGGCTACGTCGGCCATCCACCCCAGTTCAATTGCAGCGCACCTCAAATATCCTTCAACAGGTCATTCGTTTCTCGGACAAGGGTCGGAAGATTTGTATCGACCACATCCCAAACCAGACGGTCGTGCACGTCGGCGTATTCGTGAATCAGGACGTTGCGGAACGCGATGACGCGCATATAGTCGCAGATCCGGGCAACGACAGTTTCGTCAACTCTTGCAAGTTTCGCCATGGCCTCGCCAATGATCTCAAACTCACGCTCCACTGCTGCCCGCAGCATGGCGTCGCGCTGATAGTCCGAAAACGTCTTGCCACGGACGAATTCTACCAATAAGCCCGCAGCCTTCTGAATATCGTACAGATATTTGAGTGCCTCAAGCCGCATAGAGCGGTTTCCTGGTCTCGTCGACGCGCTGTCGGAAGAAAGGGTTCTTGATTGCCGAATCGACAACAAGGTCCACACGGTGTCCAAACAATAGTTCCAGAGCCTCCAGCAGCCCGAAGTA
>JAAXGF010000136.1 GCA_012267605.1 Alphaproteobacteria bacterium
GCAAAGACTTTTGACGGCTCACAAACGTTACCGAGCAACTAAGGCGCCAATTGCCCATCGCGCTGAAGCGATTGGATATCGACCGTCGCCGAGTCGGTCTTGTCATCGTCGACGAGGTGAATGGGTTCTGTACGGTGGGCTACGGCAATTTGGCCCCACCGTCCGAAAGTTCCCAGGTTACGCGGATGGTCGATGAAACTGACCGGTTGGCGCGATCGTTCGCTGCGAGCGAGCGGCCCATCCTCGCATTCCTTGATACCCACGAGCCGGGCAAACCGGAACCACCCTATCCGGCTCACTGCGAAAGCGGAAGTGGCGAGGAGGATTTGGTTCCCGCCCTGCGCTGGCTGGAGTCCTGTTCGCACGCGACCCTGGTGCGAAAGGACTGCATCAATGGATTCATCGGCGCGCAAACCCGCGACGGTTCCAATCGGGTGGTCGCTTGGGTCAACGACAACCGGCTCGAGTACGTGTTAACTGTGGGTATCTGCACCGACATTTGTGTTATGGATTTTGTACTCACCAATTTGTCTGCGCGTAATCACCGGCTCATGCCCGGTCTCACGGATATAGGCGTGTACGAAAGCGCATGCGCCACGTATGACTTGCCCAAGTCCGTCGCCGTCAATATCGGTTTACCGGAGACCGCCGCCCATCCCCAAGAGGTCACTCACCATATGGGACTCTATTTCATGGCGTCCCGCGGCGCCGAGTTGGTCAACGCGGTGATCCTTTGAAGGATCGATGATTGCCGCAAGGATGAGTCCATTATGAGGAGCCTTTGGAACACCACGGAGGTGGATACCCTAGTCGCTTACTACGGTGAAATCGGCGTTTCGGAGGATATGGCCCAAAGGGTATACACCAGCCGATTACTCGGTCGCGATCCCCGCCTCGTTTTGCACGGCGGCGGCAATACATCACTTAAGACCACGGCTACCGATGCCTATGGCGACTCCACCGCCGTGCTTTGCGTCAAGGGTTCCGGTTGGGACTTGGCACAAATTGAACCTGACGGTTTGCCCGCGGTTCGTCTTCAACCCCTTCAAAGTTTGCGCGCGCGTGACAGTTTGAGGNNCACCTACATTGATCATACGCACGCCACTGCTGTGCTTGCGGTCACCGACCAGGCCGATGGGGCCGAGAGGTGCGCGGAAGTCTTCGGCGATTCGATGGCAATTGTGCCGTATATCATGCCGGGGTTCGCCTTGGCCAAAGCAGCGGCCGACGCCTTCGACCGGAATCCCTCCGTCGTCGGACTTATCCTTTTGAAACATGGAATTTTCACTTTTGGTGAATCGGCGCAAGAGTGCTACGAGCGGATAATTTCCAAGGTGACCGATGCCGAGACGTATCTGAAGCGAAGGGCCAGCGTCGCGGCACTTGCTCTGCCCCGACCGACAGTTCCCAGCGTGGCCGAAGTCGCGTCGGTTCTGCGTGGGTTGACTGGTCCTGCGTCTCCGGACAGTGGTGGCCGCCGGTTCATTTTTGAGCATCGGGGTGGCGAGTCGGTGCTCTCCTATTTGGCCGGCGCCGAAATAAACCGTTATGCGCGGGCCGGCGTGGTCACGCCCGATCACGTGATCCGCGTCAAGCCGACTCCGCTAATCGTACCGCCAGCCCGAGACATAGACGAATTCAAGGCCGGCGCACAGGCGGCGTTGGCCGGGTTTGTGAAGAATTACATCGAGTATTTCGCCCGTAACAATGCCCGGCGGACCGACGTTAAGGTCGCGCTCGATCCCATGCCGCGGGTGATCTTAGTGCCCGGCTTGGGGCTATTCGGACTCGGCGCGACCGCACGGGAGGCGCGCATCGCCGCCGACATCGCCGAGAACGCGATCGCCGTAATCAGCGATGCAGAAGCGGTGGGCCGGTTTGAATCCATCTCGGAATCTGAAACCTTCGAAGTGGAGTACTGGTCGCTGGAGCAAGCTAAGCTGGGCCGCGCCGATACCAAACCACTAGCCGGTCATGTCACAGTGGTAACCGGCGGGGCGAGCGGCATCGGCGCGGCGACGGCGCGGGCCTTCGCCACCGAGGGATCGGAGGTGGCGATTCTCGATCGCGACGCCAAGGGCGCGGAGGCGGTTCGCGACGAGATTGGTGGCGCGGTGCTCGCCGTTGGCTGCGATGTCACCGACCCGTCACAAGTGCGCGATGCGCTTGATCAGGTCAGCGTCCAATTCGGTGGCGTGGACATCGTCGTATCCAACGCCGGCGGTGCTTGGCAAGACCGTATCGGCGAAGTGGACGACGCCGTACTCAGGAAAAGCTTCGAGCTCAATTTCTTCGCTCACCAGACCGTGGCGAAGCACGCGGTCCGGCTAATGCGTCTCCAGGGAATCGGCGGAGTGTTGTTGTTCAACGTATCGAAGCAAGCGATCAATCCCGGACGGGATTTCGGTCCCTATGGGCTCCCCAAGGCTGCCACCCTATCGCTCACCCGCCAATACGCTCTGGATTATGGAAACGAAGGAATCCGTGCCAATGCGGTCAACGCCGACCGGGTTCGTACCGGCCTATACGACGACGATCTCCTGCAACGGCGCGCCGCGGCACGCGGGGTAAGTGTCTCCGAAATCCTCTCCAGCGACAATTTGCTGCAGCGGGAGGTTACGGCCGAGGACGTAGCCCGGGCATTCGTCGCCCTGGCGCATGCCGAAAAGACCACCGGCGCGGTATTCACTGTCGATGGCGGCAACATTGCTGCGGCGCCGCGTTGAGCGCGGAGGTTCCGAGGCTTTCATATCCCTGCGCGCCGATGGCGTCGTTCCTTACCCAGCGATCAGTGCCCGGACATGGGCCGCCGTTGACGTGGCCAAAGCTTCGAGGTCATAGCCACCCTCGAGCGTTGAGACAACGCGACCGCCACAGTGACGTTGGGCAATGTCGAAAATCTCTTTTGTTGCCCAGGCGAAATCTGTTTCATCAAGATTCAACTGGGCGAGAGGATCAGCCATGTGGGCGTCGAAACCAGCGGAGATCAAAATTAGTTCCGGAGCGAAGCCATCAAGCGCCGGCAACAGCCGGTCGGTCATGACACGGCGAAAATGGCCGCCGCCGGCACCAGGTGCTAGCGGACAATTGACGATATTGCCGTGGGCACCCCGCTCTTCCTCCGCGCCGGTTCCGGGATAAAGCGGCCACTGGTGGGTGGAGCCGTAGAATAGCTCGGCGACGTCGGCAAACATTGTTTGGGTGCCGTTACCGTGATAGACATCAAAATCAATCACTGCAACACGGCGCAACTGGTGCTCAGCACGCGCGTGGGCGGCGCCGATTGCGACATTGTTGAAGATGCAAAACCCCATTGCGTGCCCTGGCTCAGCATGGTGACCAGGAGGGTGAACGGCGCAAAATGCATTCATCGCGCGATCAGTCACCACGGCGTCGACGGCTGCGCAGATTGCGCCCACCGCACGCAACGCGGCTTCCAAGGAGCCCGGTGACATCACGGTGTCCGAGTCAAGGGCCCGCCGGCCCTGAGTCGGCGCCGATTCCATTACGCGATCAACGTAGGCCGACCGGTGCATCCTGCGGATTTGTGCTACCTCCGCACGCGGTGGCTGTTCACGCTCCAAGACGGCGAATTCGTCCGCATCGAGGGCGCGGGAGATTGCCGCGAGGCGTTGAGATGATTCAGGATGGCGCGGCCCGGTGTCGTGGTCGGCGCACGCGGCATGGCTATACAATATTGTTGTCATGATTCTCTCTGATTTGGCACGATAAACCGTGGGTCACATCGCGCTGCGCAGAATGACTGAAAATTGAGCGCCGGACACGCCTAGAATGTGTACATTGCGCCGATCATGAAAGCCCGTTCCATTGTTCTTTTATCGCTGGCGGTGCTGGTCGCGCCTGTCTCACCAGCAGCGCAGACGGCGGTCAGTGTGCGCGTCGATGCTGTCGTAAACCAGGCCATTGAGCGCACCGTAGGGATCATCGGCCGGTTGGTGGCGCTGCAGCGGGGTGTTGTCGCGGCGAATACGCGCGGGCGAGTGGCCGAGGTACGGGTTCAGGTTGGGGACCGTGTTGAAAAGGGTGACTTGCTCGCACTGTTGGATCGTGACCGGCTGGCTTGGCGACGCGATTTGGCCGAGGCTGAACAGGCGGAAGCGAAAGCCAATTTGGCGAACGCCGAGGCGCGTGTCGATCGCGCCGATGCCAGCCTTGTCACTGCTAAGGCCCACCTGGCTCTCGCTCAACAAGAACTCGAACGTATCGGTCGTTTGAGCGATTCGGTGGCTTTCTCCCAAGCTTCCTACGACGACAAACGGCTGGAAGTCGAAGTGGCGCAACGGACGGTCGATGAAGCCGCCGCTGAGGTAGCCGAGGTCCGCACATTGACAGGTCAATACGCGGCCCGTTTGCAAGGCGCCACGGCAGCATTGCAACTCGCCGACGATGAACTCGACGATGCCGCCATCCGTGCTCCCTTTCCGGCGGTCGTCACCAGCCGGCGGACGGAGGTCGGAGCCTACCTCGATCTCGGTGACGAGGTCGTCGGTTTGGTGAATGACCGGGATTTGGAGATCGAGGCCGACGTTCCGTTCCGTCGCCTCGCGGGATTGGCTCGCAACGCTAAGGTACGTTTTACCCTCGACGACGGCCGCGTGTTCGACGCTGAAATTCGCGCTATCGGCGCTGAGGAAAATCCCCGAACGAGAACGCGAATCGTCCGATTTCGACCCAATTTCGCGGGTGCGACCGACGCCCTGGCAGATGGGCAATCGGTGACGCTGGCGATTCCCGCCGGCCCACGCCACGAGGCGCTAACGGTGCACAAGGACGCGATCGTGCGCGAAGCCGGGGCTGCCTTCGTTTTCGTAGTGGCCGATGGACTAGCCGAATTCCGCCCAATTGTCCTGGGTGAGGCCAGCGGTGACCGTTTCGAAGTCGTCGAGGGATTGGCGGTGGGAGAACAGGTGGTTGTGCGCGGCAACGAACGCCTCCAGCCAGGGCAGTCGGTGATCACCGCGGATCCATCGTAATGGACATCGTGCGGCTCGCCATTCAGCGACCGATCGCTGTCGTCGCCGCGGTGATCATGACGTTGATGTTCGGCCTCTTGGCGCTACAGCGGATTCCCATTCAACTCGCCCCCGACGTACGTCGACCGGTGGTTTCCATTACCACAAATTGGCACGGCGCCGCGCCCGCCGAAGTGGAGCGGGAAATCGTCAACCGCCAAGAGGAAGTGCTCAAGGGCATGGAGGGTGTCCGGGACCTGACGAGCCGGTCTCAGGACGGCCGCGCGCGTATCGATTTGGAATTTTCCATCGGTGAGAACATGGATCGGGCGCTGCTGCTGGCGTCTAACCGTCTCAATCAGGTGACGGGGTATCCCGAGGAGGCCGATGAGCCGGCGATGCGTACGGCAAGTGCCGAGGACTCGCCCATCGCCTGGTTCGTTCTCAGCCTTGCCGAAGGCAATGATCGGGACATGGGTACCTACGGCAACTTCGCCGAGGACGTGCTGCGCGACCGCATTGAACGTGTTCCCGGGATCGCTCGGGTCAATGTCTACGGTGGCCGGGAAAGGGAGATGCGGGTGATCATCGATCCGCAACGCATGGCCCGCTATCGGCTTACCGTTCCCGACGTCGTACGTTCCTTGCGCGAGGCCGATGCCTCGATGACCGCCGGCGACGTAGATGAGGGAAAGAGGCGCTACGTGGTCCGCTCAGAAGGCACCTTCGAAAGCCTTGACGACGTTCGCGCCGTGGTTTTGCGGAGCGATGTGGATCCGCAGAGTCGCCGGGTGGCGCGCGTCACCGTCGCGGACATCGCCGATGTTCGGTTCGACTACAAGGAGGCCGAATCGCGCATCCGTGTCAACGGCAAGCCAGCCATCGCGCTCAATGCCGTACGTGAAACCGGCGCCAATGTGATCGAGACCATGGGCGGCGTACGCGCCGCCGTCGAGGAACTCGTGGCCGGGCCGGTAAGTTCCAACGGCCTGCGTTTTCTCCAAGTTTACGACGAGACTGTGTACATCGATTCGGCCATCGACCTGGTTCAGCAAAACATCTATGTCGGTGGTGTCCTGGCCGCGCTTGTCCTGCTGCTGTTTCTGCGTTCAGCGCGAGCAACCCTCGTCGTCTCCTTGGCTATTCCTGTTTCGGTCATCGGAACGTTTGTCGCCATGGCTGCCATGGGGCGCTCGATCAACGTCATTTCCCTGGCAGGAATCGCATTTGCCGTCGGCATGGTGGTGGATGCGGCAATCGTCGTCTTGGAGAATATTCATCGCCTACACGAGAGCGGTCTTTCGCGGGCTCAGGCCGCCTATCGCGGCGCCAAGCAAGTGTGGAGCGCCGTACTGGTTTCGGCTTTGACGACGGTGATGGCGTTCATTCCGGTGCTGGTCATGGAACTCGAGGTTGGCCAGCTGTTTCGCGATATCGCCGTGGCAATTTCCGTCTCGGTTTTGCTGTCGCTTATCGTCGCCATCACGGTCATTCCTGCCCTGGCGAACCGGTTGTTGGGCCGGGCTACCGTGGCGCGATCTCAGCTTCCCTTGGTCGATGGGGTGGCTCGCGGCGCGACCGCCGCGATGCTTCGCTATTCCGACGTCGTCGCCCGGAGCAAGCCGACCGCCCTGGCTGTCGTTGCGTTTGTTTGCGGCGTTGCCGCACTGGTCACCGCCCTGTTCTTGCCGAAACTTGAATACTTGCCGGAGGGCAATCGGAATCTCATCTTCGGCATTATCCTGCCGCCGCCCGGCTACAATTTGGAAACCATGGCGGAGATCGCATCCGGAATCGAAACGGCCACCCGGCCCTATTGGAAGAGCGAAGTCGGCCCCGAGCCCAGCACCGATGGCGTGCCGACGATCGACCGGTTCTTTTTCGTCGCCTCGCGCGGCGGCACGTTCCTGGGCGCGGCGGCGGTCGATCCCCAGCGTGCCCGCGAACTGATACCGGTGTTTCAGGAACCGGTTTTTCGCGAACCCGGCACCTATGGATTCATCAGCCAGCCGTCGCTGTTCGGACGTGGCATCGGCGGGGGACGCATTGTCGAACTCGACGTTTCCGGCGGGGAACTGAGCAACGTTCTCGCGGTTGCGCGAAAGGCGACCGGGCTGATCGAGGCCGCCTTGCCAATCGACGAGGGCCATCAGTTTCGCCCCATCCCCGGTCTCGAGCTAGGCGCACCGGAGGTACGATTTTTCCCTGATCGGGTACGTCTGGCCGACAACGGACTGACCGCACGGGATCTCGGCGAGAGCGTCGATTCCTTCAATTCCGGCCTGCGTGTCCAGGAAATTACTGTGGCGGGAGAGCGCATCGATCTCACGCTTCGCGGCCCCGAGGATCACGTCTCCCGCACCCAGGGAATTGACACCCTGCCGATTGTTACCGCCGAGGGCTTGATCCTTCCGTTGGCTTCCCTTGCCGACGTTCAAGTGACCTCAGGACCTACCGAAATCCGCCATCGCGAACGGATACGCACGGTGACTCTAGAGGTCAGGCCGGCGCCAGACATGCCGTTGGAAACAGCGATCGATAGCATCCACAACAAGGTGGTGGAACCCCTTCGCGCGGAGGGGTTGCCGGCGGGGACCAAACTCCGCATTACCGGCACCGCCGACAAACTGTTGGAAACTTGGGGCGCCATGAAGATCAATTTGCTCGTCGCCGTGGCGATCGTTTACCTGATCATGGCGGTGCTTTTTGAAAGCTTCCTCTACCCACTGATCATCATGTTGTCGGTCCCGCTGGCCACTGCCGGCGGAGTGATTGGATTGTTGGTACTCAACCAATTTTTCTTTCAGTCCCTCGACATGCTGACCTTGCTTGGCTTCGTCATCCTCATCGGCATCGTCGTCAACAATGCGATCCTGCTGGTACACCAAACTCTGTACTTGGTGCGACAGGAAGAACTGCCCTTCGCGACCGCGCTCAGGGAAGCGACGCGAAACCGCTTGCGGCCGATATTCATGTCCACCCTGACCAGCGTCTTCGGCATGCTGCCCCTGGTGCTGTTTCCCGGCGCCGGATCGGAACTTTACCGTGGTCTCGGCTCGGTCGTCGTCGGCGGTTTGTTCTTCTCCGCCATTCTCACTCTCGTGATCATTCCGCCATTGTTGAGTTTGTTTAGCGCCGCCGCCGGGCCGACCAAACCCCGCGCCGCGACAGTCACGGCGGAGGCCGCCGAATAGGGCTGCGGTCCTAACTCCGGCCCGCCGGGCGTCGGCGCGCACCGGACAATGTTATGGGCTGTTCGTATTACAACGGGATTCGAGATCGCGGACCCGATTGCGCCACAACTCGACCTTCTCCAAATTGCCGGAAAGCTTTGCCTTAGTGAGTTGAGACCGCGCCCCGGCCAGCTTGCGGCGGGTTTCCGACAGGCTCGCCACCCCACCAAGCTTCACCGGCGCGAGCAGGGCTCTGCTCCTCTGGCTGCGTCCGTCGTGTGCCGGATACTCGATGCGTATTTTCGCCCGCCCCAGGGATGCGCGGATTTGCGCGGGCGGTAGTTCTCGGGCCACTTTGCGGATAACGCGGATCAATCCGACATCGGCGCTGGCGATGAGCTCCTCTAGGGCCACCTTGACGCGGCGGTCGTCCAAATCCTCGTTCCATTTGCGGTCCAAAGCGTCGCCGCTCATCTTTGCCTGGCCGAGTAAATCTAGGGTGCTGCAAGCGTCGGCGTGGTCGTCGATGTGGGTGACGAAAGCCGTGCGAAACAGCTTCTCTTCGACATCGCGCGCTGCGAGGGAATTGTATATGCGGTATTCGTCGCCATTGGTCAGCACGCACCAGCGGACACCGGCGACATTGGCGTAGTTTACCGTTTGGCTGATCCAGCGCCGGTCGTTGAGATTGGCGCCGAGCCGTTTCGCTTCGATGATGAGGCAAGGCGATTTATTGATGAAAAGTGCGTAGTCAACCGGGTTGTCCCGAGGTTTGATCTTAAATTCTCTTTTCACTTCCTCGTAATCGTGAATATCCCACCCGAGCACCCAAAGTATTGGCTCGATAAAATAATATTTTGTGTTTTGTTTGCTTGGTTCCCGACCCAGCGCTTGAGTCTGCCGGATTTTATCCCTGACTTTCGCCAGGGTTTCCGACACGCCAGCGCTGTGCTCGGTCCTCATTCGTGACCACTCCTTCCAAACCCAACCGACGCGGACAAAAATCGCGTCGCGTCAATCCGAAGTGGGCATAGCAAAAACTTGATACACGATTAGGGGTTAGAGAGAACCTCTCTCTTAAAATTTTAGGCAGAAACCCCAGTAATTTGATACGCTAAAAAATTCTGCCATTCAACCTTTGAGTGCGTGATTTTTTTTGGGCGGGGCATCTTGTTGTGGTTGGGATTGAATCGAGGTCCTCCTCAGTGAATACCATTCCAATGATGATGGGCTGGCGGATCAAGAATGTTATCAGCCGCCGCTCGATCCCACCCGTGTTGTGCCGCCTTGCCCGCCGGGACTGTTGCACGCTGCATCCAACGGTTCATTATCAATCCGGGTTCGGATAACATCCGTGAAATTCGAACGAAGATTACGAAAGAATGCGATTTCCGCCTCGATATTGGCGAATACCAATTGCTTTGGCACTTGTTGTCCTGAGTTTGATTTCTATTCACTCTGATGTCCGGGCGCAACTCGATCCGATCACCGATCCCATCTCGTTTGGCCCGGTGCGCGTTGGGATCCAAATTGTCGCCGTTCTTCCAGATTCTCACGACCCGCGCGGCAGGCCGCGCGAATCGCGCCCCAATCTCCTTACGCACGCCGGGGACGGCAGCGGGCGGATCTTCGTCAACGAAATGGGCGGTCAAATTTACGTGCTGCAAGACGACCAGCTCTTGCCGAATCCGTTTCTCGACCTCATCAACGTCATCGGCAAGCGATTTAGGTGGAGAGGCCTTGAAATCGGATTGCACAGCTTCGCCTTCCATCCAAATTATGCGCGCGCGGATTTCCCAGGCTTCGGAAAAATTTTTACCCTTCATACTGAAAACGGCGATAGCCAACCACAATCGCCCGACGTGAGAGTACTTCGGGGGCCATCCGCCAATACCTCCCATTTTGACGTGTTGACCGAGTGGCAGGTTAGCGCCGACGACCCCAACCGGATTGAAACTTCGAGTGCCCGTGAAATACTTCGAATCGTGCAGCCTAGGCGCGATCACAACGCTGGCTTGATAGCGTTCAATCCCAATGCCCGACCGGGTGATGATGACTTTGGCCTCCTCTATATTGGCGTTGGCGACCCAAGGGCGCCAAGGGAGACAAGGGCGATCCGGCATCGCTCACGGTCGCCGCCGTGCGGACAACCCACCTCGCCCTGTCCGCCACGGCGGAAATACAGGCAGTGAACATAAGCCAATTCGGCGGGCAAACTCCCATCATAGCTGGAGGCTCAGGATATCGTTATTTGCTTTGGGTAATTGGGATGCCAGTCAGTACATATTCTGGCGTTGTGTCCGCAACTATTAAAATATACCGCGGATCAACTCTTCTTTCATCGGGTTCGATTAGTGTAGCAGGTGGGTCCGCAGTTGGTGGAGTGGCTGCTTCTTTTGATGGATCGCATACAACGAATCAACGCTTTAAAGTTACATTCACGGGCCGTGATTCGGGTTTCGTTTTTCG
>JAAXGF010000365.1 GCA_012267605.1 Alphaproteobacteria bacterium
ATCAGAGTATTTAGAGGTCTCCAGATGCTTACAATGGACTTGGTAACGTCTTGATTGATCAAGGTAAACTCGAAGAAGCTCGGGCCGCTTATAGACAGGCCCTCGCTATTCAGCCGGATTACGCTGCCGCGCACTTCAGCCTTGAGTTTTCAAAAACGAATTCCGAATACAACAGTGACATTAAGGAAATGGAAGACATTTATGCAAAGTCAGGCCTTAGTGATGAACAAAGAATGTATCTTGCATTTGCTCTCGGGAAAGCGTTTGAGGAATTTAAACAAAATGAAAAAGCCTTCTCATTCTTGTTGACGGGCAACGAGATTAAACGACAAACAATTGTCTATTCTTTAGAGAGTGACGAGAAATGTTTTACAAAAATTAGAGATCTGTTTACTAGCAATTTGTTTGCTGCTCAGCAACCTGAAAAATGTATTGATGGATCGCCCATATTTGTCGTTGGGATGCCGCGTTCGGGCACGACGCTAGTGAAACAAATATTAGCAACGCATCCGGAAGTTCACGGCGCAGGAGAACTTATTGAATTAGAGAATATTATCACCTCGAATTTCGGTTCGATCGGTGAAATCGAGTTTGCAGAAAATGTCAGAAGGGCGGACGATGGATTTTTTTCTATGGTGGGCAACGAATACATTAAAAATATTAGGCAACATTCAAGTAAAGCAAAATTTATTACCGATAAGATGCCGGGAAATTTCTTGTTTATCGGAATGATAAAACTCATGATTCCCCAGGCAAAAATAATAAACTGTCGCCGCGATCCGTTGGATACATGCCTATCTATATTCAAAACTCTTTTCAAATCGAAAGCTCACCATTACGCGTATGATCTTGCGGAGCTCGGTAATTATTACAATTTGTATCGCGATCTCATGGGACACTGGCACAAGGTATTGCCGAATTTCATCTACGACATTCAGTATGAAGACGTCGTGGCGGACCTGGAAAAACAAACTCGATCACTGCTGGCGCATTGCGGTTTGGAGTGGGATCCTGCTTGCCTGAATTTCCACCAGAACGACCGCCCAGTCATGACCGCAAGCTCCACGCAAGTTCGCCGGCCCCTCTACAAAAGTTCCGTAAAATTATGGGAAAGATATGAAGAGCAATTGTTTCCTTTGCGAAAAATCATTTGCTAGGTTTTCTGTTTCGCCTAATCTAAATTCTCGTAAGCGTACGGCGGTGACGTTCAGGCGGCGATGTTTTCTTGGTTCCAGTTCCACGGCAAAAGTTGGTCGATCTGGTCGATGGGGTGATCGGCGATGCGGTACGCCGTGTCTATGATCATGAAGAAGGGCTGGTTTAAGGTTTCACAAAGCGCTATCGCGTCAAGACGCTCGTCTATTTCGAATCCCATGGCCGTGTGGATCCGGCCTTTCAATGAAAAAATGCCAGCGCAAATAGAACATGATTCATTGGATACGCGATTGGAAAGTCGCGCTGATCGGGCGCGAGAATCGATAGTGGAGCAATCTGTATCAAGGTCTGTATGGCTGAGGGATGGGGCCCCGTGTCAGGCACGGGGATGACGAGGGTGAGGAAGTATCGCGATGATCCCGCGCCCGTCGCCAAACTATCATAAGCGACCGCAGGTTGGCGGCTGAAAGCGATCCCGGCCCAATACGCGATCTTTCGATAGCATTCGCGTCAGGTCACCGTTTGGCCGCGATGGTGTTCGCAGGCGCACGCGGCCCAAATACGGCGGTACCGATGCGCACGTGAGTTGCACCGAAGCGGATAGCCGACTCAAAATCGGCACTCATCCCCATGCTCAAGCAGGGCAGATTGTGGCGCTGGGCAATTTGGGCAAGAAGTGCGAAATGCAGGGCCCCCTCCTCGTCGATGGGTGGAATGCACATGAGACCCGCCACGGGAAGCACCAAATCGGCAACACACGTGCTGATGAACGCATCCGCCTCGGTTGGGAGTACACCCGATTTTTGGGGTTCCTCCCCGGTGTTTACTTGAATGAAGACACGGCGTTTGAGACCGGTTCGGGCAAGGGTGTCGGTGATCGCCCGAGCAAGTTTCAAGCGATCAACGGATTGGATGACGTCGAACAAATCGACAGCCGCGCCGACTTTGTTGGTTTGCAGTGGCCCGATAAGGTGCAGTTCGGTGTCGGGGTATTCTGTCTTTAGGGTGGGCCATTTTCCTTCCGCTTCTTGCACGCGATTTTCGCCGAATACGCGTTGGCCCGCGGCCAGGGCTGGCCGAATGCGCGAAGACACGTGACCCTTGCTCACGGCAACCAAAGTTACTGTTGAATCCTTTGACGATTCCCTCGGCGCCGCCGCATCGATACGCCGCCGCACTGCCGCCAAGTTAGCGGCCACGTCGATAGCGTTTTCCATCACCGCGTATGGTTCACTGTGAATGGTCGAGAGACGTCAGACCGCTTTCAAGGTAAAATGTTGTTCTATGTACTCGAGAATTTTATCGGTGCAGGCGTCGATGTCGGCCTCGCCGCTACTTACCAAGAGTTCTGGGGACTCGGGAGCTTCATACGGCGCCGAGATGCCGGTGAATTCCTTAATGTCGCCGCGCCGGGCCCGCTTGTACAGCCCTTTGGGATCGCGTGTTTCACAAGTTTCGAGATCCGCTTCGATGTAAACCTCGTGGAAATCGATGTTGTCGAAGTCACGGGTGGCCCCGCGCGCCCGATCTCGATCGGAACGATAAGGAGAGATAAACGCGGTGATGACGATGAAGCCAGCATGGGCGAAGAGTGCGGCGACTTCGCCGACTCGGCGGATATTTTCCGCACGGTCCTCCGGTGAGAAACCGAGATTTGCGTTAAGCCCTCGCCGAACGTTATCGCCGTCGAGCACATAGACGTGGTAACCCTTGCGGAAGAGCTTCTGTTCTACTTCGACGGCGAGAGTTGATTTTCCCGCGCCGGAGAGACCGGTGAACCAAAGCACGCCGCCGCAATGCCCGTTGCGCTCGGCACGCCTCTCCGGGGTGACTTGGTATTCCACCGCGGAAATATTGGTCGATTTGACCTCGATTATGCGGCGCTGATCGGGATAGCCGCGCATGCTGACAATGCCGCCGCCGGCGATGTCGTACCCGTCAACGAGCACGAAGCGGCCGGTTTGCGAATTGTTGGTAAATTCGTCGACGGCGAATATCTTGTTGGCGCGAAGGACGATTTCGGCGACACCGTTGCGCTCGACCCGGTCGGTTTTCTGCGGTGATAGATCGTGGGTATCGATGACTTTTTCGACCGCCTGAACTCTCACTGGTAGTTCCGCCGTGTTCAGGCGCAGCTTGTACTCTTTACCCGCCTCCAACGGTTCTCGGCCGAGCCAAAATACATGGGCGCGAAAAACATTGGTTTCCACAGGCGGATGGGTGGCGTGGCTGACCAACTCGCCGCGTTCTGCAAATATTTGATCCTCAAGAATGAAACCAACGGATTCACCAGCTTCGGCCACCGACTTAGGTACCGGTGTGTTCCAACTCTCCAAGCTAGCCACGCGAGCCTTGCGGTTCGCTGGCGAAAACAGCACCGTATCGCCAACGCGCAGCTGGCCGGTCTCGATGCGGCCCGCGAAGATGCGTCGAGCATCGAATTTGTAGACGTCCTGTAAGGCCATGCGTAGCGGTAGGTCTCGTGCTGGGGCGGTCGCCGTGAAACGGTCGAGCGCGTCCATTAGGTTCGGTCCCTGATACCAATCCATTTTGGGCGAGGCGGTTACAATATTCTCGCCGGCATTGCCGGAAACCGGAACGATGTACGTCGGCTTAACGTCAATGCTCGCCAGATACGAACGGATTTCCTTCGCGACCTCGCCGAAACGCTCGGCGCCGTAATCCACCAGATCCATCTTGTTGATCGCTACGGCGATGCTCTTGATGCCCAGCAAGCGCAACAAGTAGCCGTGTCGCCGGGATTGCTCCCGTACGCCCTCGTTTGCGTCGATGACCAGCACCGCGACTTCCGCCCCGGCTGCGCCGGTGACCATGTTCTTGAGGAATTCCTTGTGCCCCGGAGCGTCAATGATCAGGTAATCGCGGCGTTTCGTGCGCAGACGGATATGTGCGGCGTCGATGGTGACGCCCTGATCTCGTTCCGCTTGCAGAGCGTCCATGAGAAACGCCCACTCGAAGGGCATCCCCCGACGTTCGCAAGTCGCCCGGATGGCGTCGACTTTGCCGGTCGGAAGCATGCCGGTGTCATTGAAGATGCGGCCAATTAGAGTCGACTTTCCGTGGTCGACATGACCGACGAAAACGATCGAATTTGATTCTCGGGTCATCGATTTAAGCAATCCGTGCGGCCCTCAAATCTACATGTAGCCGTCGACGCGCAAACGCTCGAACGCGTCTTCCGCTTCCTGGTCCTGGGCGCGGCCGGCCCGTTCGGGAACCCGGGTGTCCTCGAGTTCGGCGATGATTTCCTCGACGTTCGAGGCGCTGCTTTCTACTGGGCTCGTGCATGGCGCGCAACCGAGGCTCCGATAGCGTTTTCCGTTCTTGGCGAAGTAGAGATCCACCACCGGAATGTTTTCCCGGCGGATGTACCGCCAAATGTCGACCTCGGTCCAATGGAGTATCGGGTGAATGCGCAAGTGGGTACCAGGGGGCATGTCGGTCTTGAACTGGTCCCAGAATTCGGGTGGCTGATCACGAAAATCCCATTCCGCCCCTTCGCCGCGTGGACTGAAGACCCGCTCCTTGGATCGCGTTCCCTCCTCATCCCGACGAATTCCAGCGATAATTCCCGTGAAGCCTTGCTCCGCGACCACCGCTTTCAAGCCGTCCGTCTTGAGTGCCGTGCAGCACGTCACTCGGCCTTTAGTGTGGTTCATCCCCGCCGCCAAAGCCTCTTTGTTTTGGCCGACGATCATCTTGAGGCCCCACTCCTTGGCCATACGGTCGCGAAATTCGATCATTTCAGGGAGCTTGTAGGAGGTGTCAATATGGACCACCGGAAATGGGACATGGCCAAAAAATGCCTTGCGGGCGAGCCACAGCATTGCGTTCGAATCCTTGCCAATCGACCACAGCATGGTTAGATGTTCGATTTTGTTGAACGCCTCGCGAAAGATATAAATGCTTTGGCTCTCGAGCCGATCGAGATGATCCATTTTCACCACGAAATTGCCGGGGGTTGACGCAATACCTGACCACCGGCACCGCCGTTCAGCAGCAACAGTGATCTCATGGGGTGGAATAAAGAACTCGCCGCATAAAATCAAGTGTCGTACAAGAATAGCAAAAACCTTTACGAATTTACTAATCTATCCAGCAAAATTCTGACATTTGATCGATTTTCCGTGGGTGGTCAACTAAAAAACCGGTTCGCTTCCAGTCGTCAAATAGCCGTGCTCCGCCATTACCCCTCGATGGGCCTCGACCAATGAACGAACATGTTCAGCCGTGAGTTTGTCGCGCCACCCCCCTAGCTTGCCCTGGCGGAAAAAACGTCGACTTCCATCCGGCGCCGCCTCGACGAAACCGCCCCGTAATTCCTGTTCCTCCATGACCTTGAAATCGCTGAAACGGACGGCCTTTTTGAGACGGGCAGTGTTCAAGGGTAGTCCAAGGAATTTAACCAATCGACGATATGTAGGTAACGGCCTTAGCGCCATATCCTCGTATCTGACGACATGCAGGCGTAGCCCCGGTGCGCTGGTCCAGCTCCTTACATGGCCGCTCCAACTACCGAGGTATTGGTAGACTTGATTACCGTGGGTGGTGATGTGCGTTGAGTCGTCGCTGATCGCGGCGACCGCCCGGTCAAGTTCGATATCCATGTGGTGGGCGTAGGAAACCACCAAATCCAAAGGATTGCGGACGATGTACATTGCGCCGGCCGTGACGCCGGGATTTATGGTCGGAATGCCGTCTAGGTAAGAAATCGCGTTATGAGTCTTGACGATGACGGTCTCCGAGCTCGACCGGGCCAACATGTCATGGACTCTAGGGCGCAAACGCTGAATTTCGCTTACGTCCATGTGTGCAACCGGGCGGCCCGCGACCTTCTCGAAGGGAGCGGCAAGTCCGTCGCCGACGATGAAACCAGGCAGTTCGTTGATGGGTAGCGGCGCACTTGGATTGCGCAGATAGTTCGCCAAGAAGGCGCGCACCCAAGTATTGCCGGACTTGGGATAGGACGCCAACCAAAGGATACCTGGCATGGAAAGTCTCGCCTTGGTTCATCGTGAAACGTTGAATTGCGCCAAACTACGCCGTGCGCACTTTCATGGAAAGGAGCTCGCGAGGCCAGCAATCGGCGCGAATTCGCCGATATCAACTGGACACTTCTAAAAACCTC
>JAAXGF010000210.1 GCA_012267605.1 Alphaproteobacteria bacterium
CCCGAAGTGCGCCCGGATAACCGAAATTCACCCCGTAACGATCCCAAATTCCAGAAAATCGCCAAGCCGACCGCAAGACCGGACGAACAACCGACGTCGCCAGGATCAAATTCATCAGAAATCAGAGTATTTAGAGGTCTCCAGGTGCGCCGACGCCTGGGTTTCGGATACTGGTCATTGGCCGGGTTTCTCAAGCGGAAAGTAAAAACCGCGGTCAGCTACGTGTCAAATTTCGAAACAGCTGTAGCAGCCGAGGTTCGGCGGCGGGGCGTCGACGGGGTCGTCTGCGGCCATGTTCATCACCCCGAGATATGAACGATCGATGGCGTCCTCTATGCCAACGACGGAGACTGGGTGGATAGTTGTACTGCCCTGGCCGAACATCATGATGGCCGGCTAGAACTGATCTACTGGCGGGATAGTGCTCGTCGTGAGCCGGAGTGGAATGGTTTGGGCCCTGCTTCAATTGATGCACAGCCTCGCGCCGCCTAATGCGCTTGTGTCTCATCACCGATGCCTGGCATCCTCAGGTCAACGGCGTCGTACGAACCTTGGAGCAAGTGACTACAAATTGCCGTGCCCGTGGACATCAGGTGGAGATCGTTTCGCCAGATCGTTTCAAGACGATTTCATGCCCAAATTATCCGGAGATACGCCTAGCGATTGCACCGGGCAGCGGGCTTCGATGCATCCTTGAGGAATTCAAACCCACCGCCATTCATATTGCCACAGAGGGGCCGCTGGGATTAGCTGCCCGTCGCCTATGTATTCAGAGGCCACTGCCCTTCACCACGAGTTATCATACGCGATTTCCTGAATACCTTGCCGCGCGCTTTCCAATTCCAGCAAGTTGGGCCTGGCGCGCGATGCGTTGGTTTCACAGACCGTCCGCAGGCGTCATGGTAGCAACAGCGTCCATGGGACGCATTTTGGCAGATCAAGGGTTTCACAACATTCTCTACTGGTCACGAGGTGTCGATACAGAGTGTTTTCGGCCCTCAAGCAGCCGGGCGCTTAATCTCCCGCGCCCGGTGTTTCTCTACGTCGGGCGTGTGGCGATCGAAAAAAATCTAAGAGCATTCCTATCGCTTGATTTGCCTGGTACGAAACTTGTCGTTGGCGATGGACCCCAGCTCTCAGAACTCAAATCCTCGTTTCCCAATGTCGTATTTGCGGGAAAACAGCAGGGCGAGGATTTGATCCGCCACTACGCATCTGGCGACGTTTTCGTGTTTCCCAGTCTGACCGACACCTTCGGCCTTGTGCTTCTAGAGGCATTGGCCTGTGGTCTTCCAGTAGCGGCCTACCCCGTCACTGGACCTCGCGACGTCATCGCTGGCACCGGCGTTGGAATACTCTCGCACGACCTGGCGCGCGCAGCGCTCGACGCACTAAACATCGACGCTCGCGTTTGTCGACGCTACGCAATGAAATTCTCCTGGGAATCCTGCACCGACAAGTTTATCGCCAACTTACATCCCGCCCACCTTCGCAAACCGGAGTTTATCGAAAACTCCGCGCCACGCCTTTTACCCCACACCAGATAAAACCGACGCGGGAAAGCGCGACCCGCCCAGCAAGAGGGTCGCGCTTGCGTAACAAAGTGGTTAGGCGCTCTGCAATGGACACGATCACTGCTGATTCCATGGCCAAGTGACGGCTACCCAGACGTCCCGGCAAAGTGCGTGCCAAATGCAACAGCTCCTCGACGCCATCGAGCGTGCGGTCTAGGACCGACCGCATCCCTGGTCCGGAAGCGTTTCGATCCAAATCCTCTACAGAACAACCCGCCTCTTCTAGCCACGGCTCCGGCAAGTAAACCCGGTCGAGCAACCGGTAGTCCTCCTGGCAATCCTGCAAATGATTTATCACTTGCAGGGCGTTGCACAAGGCGTCTGAGGCCGGGTAGGAGCTTTGGGATTCACCGTGAAGGTCAA
Organism: Alphaproteobacteria bacterium; assembly: GCA_012267605.1. Classification (GTDB taxonomy): domain Bacteria; phylum Pseudomonadota; class Alphaproteobacteria; order JAAXGF01; family JAAXGF01; genus JAAXGF01. Next base: position 1,938 of record JAAXGF010000210.1, read on the forward strand.
GAAGATAGCGACCGACTGGCGAGGCCGAAAGGATGCAGTAGCCCATGAGATCGTCCCAGTCGCGATACCGCAGCTTGGTGGCATCCAGCTTGAAGGCGGCGACGAGGTCGCAACAGTGGCGGTGCGGAACGCCGGTTTGCGCCAGGCTATGCCGCAATCGGTGGGCGGTGGCGTAAGCCGGATCCGTTTGCTCTTCACCGCTAATTGCCGCGCGAAAGCCTTCTAGGCGCCTAACCTTCTCGTCCGCTGCCAGGGATGGGTTGTCGGCAATATCGTCGATCGCCCTGGCGAACGCATAAAACAGTGCCACATGGGGCCGGAGTTTCGCCGGAAGCAGCCACGAACCGACGGGAAAATTTTCCGTAGCCGTGTTCTTGCCCGACGGAGTCTCAACCGTCGCCGTTGCATCCATGGCCCGGCTAATCCTTGGCAAATAGATGTGGTAGGAAGAATATACAGTATCAGCCTTGCCACTAGGGAGAGGGTATTCACGTGCGCGGGCACTATCGACGGGATAATTCGGTGGCCTCAATTACATACGTTGATGGCCAATGGCTGGAGGGCAACCCGCCCTTGCTCGGACCGATGGACCAGTCGTTTTGGTTCGCCACCATGGTGTTCGACGGTGCCCGATCGTTCGATGGTGTTGCGCCGGATCTCGATTTGCATTGCCAGCGGCTGTTTCGCTCGGGCGAGGTGATGGGATTGAAGCCACCCATCGACGTCGACGAGGTGATCGACATCGGCCTGCGCGCGGCGGCGCATTTTCCGCGCGAAAGCGCCCTGTACATTCGCCCCATCCTGTTTGCCACCAAGGGCTGGCTGTGGCCGGAGCCAGAGGAAAGCGCCCGCTTCGTGCTGACGGCCCACGAATCCCCCCTACCCTCGCCCGACGGCATTTCCGTTTGCCTATCGCGCTACCGCCGCCCGGCGCCGCACACGGCGCCGACACTGGCTAAGGCGTCGTGCCTTTATCCGACCACCGGCATGGCGATTAAGGAGGCGGTCGACATGGGTTTTGACAACGTCATACTGTTGGACCACGAAGGCAACGTCGCCGAGTTCGGTACCGCCAATCTGTTCATCGCTAAGGATGGTGTCGCCCATACCCCGGTGTTCAACGGCACCTTTCTCGACGGGATCACCAAGAAACGGGTGATCGGCCTGTTGCACGATATCGGCGTCGAAGTCGTCGAGCGCACCCTGACCATGAAGGAAGTCCGCACCGCCGATGAAATCTTCTCCACCGGCAACTACGGCAAGGTCATTCCCGTCACCCGCGTCGAGGATCGCAAAATGCGGCCCGGCCCCATCTTCCGCAAAGCACGCGAACTCTATTTCGCCTTCGCCCGGGAGTGCGCGTTGAGAGTCCCGAAACGACCGTGACACGGACCGCCTTTTCACCTTCATAAGTATTGTTGACCCGTTTTTGATTTACATGTGGTTTCCACACGTTCTTATCCGATGGCCAGCGGGCAAATCCTGAAGTGTCCAAACTCCATTTAGTGCCCTTCAAGGATTGATAGTCTGATTTTTGCGGGAGCTTACCGCGAGCGTGTGCGATTCAACTAATCACGACCGAATCATGGAACTGACGGTCCTCAGTCCGACCCCACCGCGTACTCTCACTTTCGCCTTTTGCAATGGAATTTTATTGCCGACCGGCAGTTCCTACCTTGCGAGCATGTCCTCCGCGAATCGAGAATCTTTTGTTTTTCAGGTAGTTATGAATTGGCACACGGATTGCTTGTGATTTCGTGAGAGGAGACCTGCGCGAGTCGCCGGCGTGGCCGGGCGAACCCGGGTATCTCCGAGATGGTAAATGTGAGGATCGAAGGATGCAGGGATACGATACGGCCGTTCGCACCGACGATGAGCTGCTCCACGACGTCGGCTTGATCGCCGAGTGTTTAGCCCGCTTCGAAGGACTGGCTGCCCGAGACGATAGCGGCGAGGTCAAGGCATTGCTGGAGCAGGCACTTGTTTCCGCCGCCGAAATGCAGCAGCGGTTGGCTGCACAACAGGAACGCATCGAAAAACTCGAGGCACTGTCGCCCACCGATGAATTGACAGGCGTGTTGAATCGGCGTGGCTTCATGGCCCATTTTGCCCGCGCAATGGCCACCGCCCGGCGTGCCGGCGGTGGCGGTATCCTTGCCATCATCGACGTCGACGATCTGAAGGCGATCAACGACCGACTGGGACATCTCGCTGGCGACGCGGTTCTCAAGCGTGTCGCCGCAGTGCTAACAGACAATGTACGTGAAAGCGATGTGGTAGCCCGCATAGGTGGCGACGAATTCGCCGTTCTACTGAGCGATGCTCGTGCCGGCGACGGCGTCGACCGGTGCCGCGATCTCGAGCGCATTGTCAATAACTCGGAGGTCGTGCACGAAAATGTACAAATCTCGCTGCGAGCAAGCTTCGGGGTTGAGCGGTATTGCTTGGACGATACGCCCGAGGAGGTGATCGCCCGGGCTGATTCCGCAATGTATTGCGACAAGCGAAAGAAACCTCGGTATCTGAGGCCGTGGAAGGAATACGCGAACTAGCCCGGTGCACCCGTCCCTCTCACTATCCTACGATCTGACAGTTCTGGTGAGTGCGGCGCCAAGGCGCTATCATTGTCCGCGTTTTGACCATCAACGCCGTTATTCAGAGTTTCCTGGCCGGTTTTCCGGTGCTGATGCTGCATTCGTCGGTAACCCTGGCGATGCTGCTGGTAGCTGTATTCGTTTACATAAAGATCACGCCTTATGACGAAGTCGCGCTGATCCGTGGCGGCAACACCGCCGCAGCGGTATCCCTTTCAGGCGCCGTGATCGGTTTGGCACTTCCCTTAGCATTCAGCATGGCAAGCAGCATATCAATTTGGGAGGTGCTTATTTGGGGGCCAGTGACGCTTGTTCTGCAATTGATCGCGTATCGGGTAACCGACCTTTTTCTCAAGGACTTGCCGAATCGAATCCTCGAAGGCGAAGTGGGCGCCGCGATTTTGCTGGTCTCGATTAAGCTGGCGGTCGCCGCCGTCAACGCCGCCGCTGTGACCGCCTGATCCGCAAACACACCGAAACTCATGCGCAAGGTCGATTGGATCGCCCTGTTACTTGTGATCATAGTGGCCGTCGTCGGGCGGTTCATGGGACCGGGCGACCAAATTCCAGAAAATCTGAATCCCCGGCGACCCAGTCCAGATTTGTTCGCGCCACGGGCCTGGGATTCCCAAACGCGCGCTTGGTTGAAACAGGAACCATCCGATAGCCGCAACCAGATACCCAGCGGCGCACCGCTTCCCAGCCACTCCATCGTCGATGGCGGTGGAACGCCAGCCTCATCAACGGGATCAGCCGCCTCGGTGTCGGCGGATGGATATTGGCTGACCGCCCGGCACGTTGTCCAAGGCTACCATGAAACCGTTATCCAGACCGGAGACAGATCGGGCATTCCGGTGAGACGCACGGTTCTCCACCCTAGGGCCGATATCGCTCTGCTGATTACCGATGGATCGCCCCAGGAGATCCCCGTTAGCGTTGGCCCGAACTTCAAATCAGAAGCGTTCGGCGTCGGATTTCCCAGGGGCCAACCCGGTGTGGTTCAAGGGCGATACTTAGGACAATTGACCGCAATCTACCACCGCGAGGGATTCCGCGAACGGGTAGACGCATGGAGCAAAGTATCCGAGATTCCCCGTCGACTGTCTTCGCTCGGCGGGCTGAGCGGCGGCGCGGTAATCGATGGCACGGGGCGCATCATCGGGGTTGTTCAGTCGGAATCCCAACGCCGAGGCCGGTTCATGACGGCGCGGCCCGAGACGGTCAGATCGATCTTCGAACTGGCTGACATCAAGATCCCCGGTGCAGGATCCGTTGGATCCCAAGAGGTAACAGACGAAAACTACCCGTCAATCGCACGTGCGTTGATTACGTCGTTGAGGGTAGCGAAAGTACATTGCAGGGTTGGTTGACCTGGACGGCAGTGACGAACCGATTGACGCCAATGTTTGAAATCGAACTTCGTCATTCGATCGTGCCGATTCACTCGCCAGCCAAACGCCGGCCTCGTCGCCAATCCCAGGGGTTAATAAAGTCACCGCGCCAAAGCCCAAGGCGGGCTCGCCTGGCAGAGTCCTCCTCGTCGACGTAATCCTTGGAATACCAGCGAAACGCCAGCGCCCAACCTTGCGACACCATCCACGCGTTCAGATCTCGCCAGCCCACATAACAGACCACGTGGATGCGGCCATCTTTGTCGGTTTCCCGGCTTTCGCAGCGTAGCGTTTTGCCGGCAATCTTTTCGCGCAAAACATTGGTCGCGACTCGGCCACAATCCCAGTCCCTGGTCCCGTGTCGACAAACTTGCGCCCATTCTGGCGCGTCGATGCCGAACAGCCGGAGGTCACGTCCCTCGAAAATCAGCGAGTTTCCGTCGCGCGCATGCATCTCGCCTTGGAATTCCTCCGCGGCTAGGTCGAAGGAAATACAAGTGGCCAGCACACACGCCGCGATAATCTTGTAAGAGTTCATCAGTAAACTGGCTAGGGCGAGGTGGATTGTCCGTCGCTTATCACCGCGTTCCAAAGCGAATTTACCACATATGCCGAGTTGCACGCACCACCAAAGCCAACAACAGACTGCCGTTTCTAAACTTACTTAAGCAAGAATTGGTTGCGTCCGAAACTTGGCACTTGCGGCTGAGAACAGGCCTATTTTCAGCTCGGCGAAGGTGACCTCTAGGTCACAGCCGCGGTCAATCGCGGTTGTGCCCGCCTATGCACGTACAGTCGGGAACCGAGTCGGGAATCACTCTATTCAGATATTCACTCAGCGCGTCGGAAATAACATCCTGAAGGGAGCGTTGAGTTTGCGCCGAATACATCCGAAGCCGAAAATTTTCTTGGCTCTCCAGACGCAACGATACGCGGGCGTATGGGTTGATTTCGGTGGCATCCGGCTTCCGCGGCGCTCTTGGCGTCCTGGTTCGTATCGCGTTTTCCAGAACGGAGGGCGTCGCGTGGCCCTTACGCGTCAACAGCGCACCACTGGCTGCTCCTAAGTTTACGTTCGCCATACTCTTACCTCCTGTAGGCGCTGTCTCCTTCGGCGGCAAAATTGCCAACCAGCGACGGGTTACGATTGGGGCCGACTCCCACACGCAAATGACCACTCTTGGCACACCATTTTCGGCACAATTCCCAAAAGGCCACGGAACAATCTACCCACACCCTTACCGGAAATTGGCCAGAAAGGTATGATCTGGATCACACATTGTCCGTATACGAACTAACTTGTGACAGACGTCACCTAAGTTCTAGCGGGCGAGCGCAAGCGACCCTTGTAACAATGCCAAACTGTTGCTTCGCACGCTGATGATGTATATTTGCACGATAGGTCGTTACTCTGATTATCCGATTCGCCCGCCGATGAAAAATAGACTCCGGTTCAACGTCCCACATTGCCGCACAATTATCCACAGGGCGGTACTATGCCTAGTCGTGCTGACGCTTTCAGCATGCGAAACTACCGATGAGCCGGAATTCGTCGAGCGCCCGGTTGAGGATCTCTACAACGAAGCCATGGATCTTCTTTTCAGCGGCTTCTACCACGGCGCAGCGCGAGCATTTGACGAAGTGGAACGGCAACACCCCTATTCGGTATGGGCGACGAAGGCGCAGATCATGTCTGCATACGCCCAGTACGAAGACAACGCCTATGATGAGGCCATTATCGCAGCGAAACGCTTTATCGATTTGCACCCAGGAAGCGACGACGCTCCTTACGCGTATTACCTTGTATCCCTTTGCTACTACGAGCAGATTTCCGATGTTGGGCGCGACCAGGAGATGACAGCGCTAGCGCTGGAGTCGCTGGACGCTGTGGTACGGCGATTTCCTACGACCGCCTACGCGCGTGACGCCAAACTCAAGATCGACCTGACTCGCGATCATCTGGCGGGCAAAGAAATGGCCGTAGGCCGCTACTATCAGTCCCGAGGACAGTATGTGGCTGCGATCAATCGGTTCCGCAATGTGATCGAGAGCTATCAAACCACGACCCATGTTCCGGAGGCTTTACATCGTTTGACCGAAAGCTACCTTGCCCTTGGTGTCACTGAGGAGGCGCAAACCGCCGCCGCCGTTCTAGGACACAATTATCCGGGAAACGAGTGGTATCAAGATTCATATGGTCTCCTAACTGGCCAGAATCTTCAGCCCTCGGAAGACGAGGAATCATGGATAAGCCGGGCTTGGTCCTCACTGTTTTGAACAATTCCTCGCCAACGGCGACAATGGCTCGAACTTACCAACTGTGGATCGACGGGAACAAATCACCACCTTCCTGTTTAGAACCTTCCTCGAGCTAGCTTGATGCTTGTCAATTTATCGATTCGAGATTTCGTTCTCATTCACCGATTGGAACTTTCGTTCGATGGTGGGCTAACGGTGCTAACCGGGGAGACCGGCGCCGGAAAATCTATTTTGCTGGATGCCCTCGGTCTCGCGCTCGGCGCGAGGGGGGACACCGGCTTTGTGCGCCGAGGGGCCGAGGAAACCGTGGTTACAGCGACATTCGCGCCAGGGCCTAACCATCTGATCCGCCAACTCATCAATACCCACGGCTTGACGGCAGATGAAGACGTTATCTTACGTCGTCATTTGACATCGGCCGGACGTAGCCGGGCGTTTATCAACGACCATCCGGCCAGCGTCGCGCTGCTGCGGGAAATTGGCGAACGATTAGTTGAAATTGAGGGTCAGACGAACGGACGCGGACTCTTGAACCCGGAAAATCAGCGCCATCTTCTCGATCAATTCGGCGGTCTGGACGCGGAACTGAAGGAGGTAGCTCGTACTTACGGCGTTTGGCACGCGGCAAACGAAGCATTTATCGCCGAGCGTTCGGCGTTCGATTCTGCGCGGCAGGATGAGGAGCTGCTGCGCCACATGCTTGCAGAACTTGATGGACTGGCCCCGCAACCGGGCGAGGAAGCAACCCTTGCGCAACGTCGGAAAGCACTGATGCGGCGGGAACAGGTGGCTACCGCCGTAGCCGATGCGTTGAACGCTCTTTCAGCGGAGCCGGGGGTTGAGCAGCGCTTGGCCAATGCACGGCGATGCCTAGCACGGGTTGCGGAGCACGCTGATGAGGGGCTTTGTTCGGCGCTCGAATCTCTCGACCGATCAGCTGCGGAGTTCAGCGAGGCCGTAAACGAGCTTACCTCCGCAGGCAGGTCCCTATCGCCAGATGCGGCTCAACTGGAAGAGGTTGAGCAGAGGCTTTTTGGATTACGCGCTCTTGCACGAAAACACGGTGTCGATGTTGACGGGCTTGCGGGCTTGCGAGGAGAATTTGCGCAAAAATTGGCGGCCCTCGGAGACCAAGGCGAGTCCTTGGTGCAAAAAGAACAGGAGACCGAGGCTGCGCGAAAAGCATTCACCTCGGCTTGCGAACAACTTAGTGAAGCGCGGGCACGAGCCTCTGATGAGCTGAATCGCCGGGTTACGGTCGAATTCGTGCCACTGAAATTGCGCCAGGCCATATTCGCTAGCCGCCTTCAGCCCCTACCTGAGGCCGCCTGGTCGGCGGCGGGGGCCGAGAAAATTTGCTTTGACGTGGTGACAAATCCTGGTGCGGAACCTGCCGCGATCGGATCGATTGCCTCGGGGGGCGAACTGTCCCGCATCAATTTGGCCATCAAGGTGATATTAGCGCGTGCCAGCTCAGCTCCCACACTCATTTTCGACGAAGTGGACGCGAATATCGGTGGCGCGGTGGCCGCCGCTGTGGGCGATCGGTTGGCCCGTCTCGGTAAGCGGTTTCAAGTCCTTGCTGTCACGCACTCGCCGCAGGTCGCGGCGCGCGCGACGCGGCATTTCCGCGTCGTCAAGGATCGCCACGCCCAGCGGACGGCAACGCGAATCCAGACTCTCGATACAACTGGGCGGCGCGAGGAGGTTGCCCGCATGTTGGCGGGCCGGCGTGTCACGGACGAAGCCCGCGCCGCTGCCGACAGTTTGTTCAGTGGTAGCGCATAATGGTTTGCGAAAAATGCGTCGTAACGTCCCCGAGGCGCTGCGATGAATCGTGAGGATGCCACGGCTATTTCTTTCTCGCGCCCAGTCGAATCGCTCACCCGCGACGAGGCCGAAATAGAGCTGGAGTCATTGGCCGATGAGATCGCCCGTCATGACCGCCTCTACCACGGCTCGGACGCACCCGAACTGAGCGATGCCGAATATGACAGGCTCCGCCACCGGAATGGCGAACTGGAATCCCGTTTTCCCGACCTAGTTCGGACAGATAGTCCTTCGCACCGTATCGGCGCACCGCCATCGCGGGGATTTGAAGAGATCAGACACGCTCGGCCGATGCTTTCACTGGAGAACGCGTTTACCGACCAGGAAGTCACCTCATTTTTCGCTGGCGTTCGCAACTTCATTAAGGAACTGCGGGACGATCCGAATTTGCCAATCGAATTAGTTGCCGAACCCAAGATCGATGGATTGTCGGCAACCCTTCGCTATGAGGAGGGTCGCCTCGTGCTCGGTGCCACCCGCGGCGACGGCACGACCGGCGAGAACGTGACCAGCAATCTGCGCACCCTACGAGATATTCCGCCGTCGTTGGCGGGAGAAGAAATACCGTCCACCGTCGAAGTGCGCGGGGAAGTGTACATGACCCGCGGTGAATTCCGATCGCTAAACCAAGAGCGGGAACAAGCCGGCGAACCATTTTACGCGAATCCGCGTAACGCTGGCGCCGGAAGCTTGCGACAACTCGACAGCCAAATCACGGCCAAGAGGAATCTAAATTTCTTTGCCTATGCGCTGGGCGAAGTCTCGCAGGAAATCAAAGGAACCTACTGGTCGATATTGCAACGTTTGGCAACCTGGGGATTTCCTATCAATCCCTTGGCCTGTGTTTGCGCGACAGTGGAAAACGGTCTTGAAGAATATCGCCAAATCGAGATGGCTCGCCCGGATCTCGATTACGACATCGACGGTGTTGTTTACAAGGTCAACCGCCTTGATTGGCAGGAACGGCTGGGCACAGCAGGCCGGGCACCACGTTGGGCCGTCGCTCACAAGTTTCCGGCGGAACGGGCGAAAACGCGACTAGAGCGAATTCAAATCCAAGTTGGCCGCACCGGCGCATTGACGCCAGTGGCAGAGCTGACGCCGGTTAACGTTGGCGGTGTCATCGTGTCGCGCGCGAGCCTACACAACGAAGATGAAATACTCCGCAAGGATATACGAGAGGGCGATTTGGTTGTCGTGCAACGCGCCGGAGACGTCATCCCCCAGATCATCGAAGTTGATGTCGGCGCGCGTCCACCTGAATCAAAGCCCTTTGATTATCCTAATACCTGCCCCGCGTGTGGCAGTCAGGCCACGCGAGAAGATGGCGTTGCAGTCCGGCGATGCAGCGGCGGTTTGGTCTGTCCGGCCCAACGCGTCGAGCGCTTGCGCCACTTTGTTTCCCGAAGCGCCTTCGACATCGAGGGATTCGGGGGCAAGCGGATCGAGGAGTTCTTCAAAGAGGGCCTGATCGAAACACCGGCGGACATATTTCGCCTTGAAGCCAACGACGCCGAGAGTGGCGACAGCCTGCGGGAACGCAAAGGGTGGAACGACAAGTCGGTCGAAAACTTATTCTCTGCGATCGCTCGGCGACGAGTAGTCTCACTGGAGAGGTTCATATTTGCCCTCGGCGTTCGCGAGATTGGCCAGGAAACCGCCCGATTGTTGGCGAAAACGTACACTTCCCTCAAGGCTTGGCGCAACACGATGCTGGCAGCGCGCGATGAGGACAGCACAGCCTACAAGGAATTGATCTCGATCGGTCAAATTGGTCCCAAAGTAGCCGCCGAAATTGTTGCCTTCTTTTCCGAACTTCATAACGTCGAAGTATTCGACGATCTCGCTAAGCATGTGCGCGTGGAGAATTACACTGCACCAAAAATCGATACGCCACTTTCCGGCAAGTCCGTCGTTTTTACCGGTTCACTGGCCACCATGACGCGCCTTGAGGCGAAGGCCCGCGCCGAGGCTCTGGGGGCAATCGTAGCCAGCGCGGTGTCGTCGAAGACTGACCTTGTCGTTGCCGGCGCTGATCCGGGATCGAAGGCAAAAAAAGCTAACGGCCTCTGTATCAAGGGACCTCATTGGGGATTCAAATCATGGAACTCAACAAGGAGAGTAGCTCACTTG
>JAAXGF010000343.1 GCA_012267605.1 Alphaproteobacteria bacterium
CGAGTTGCGGAAGTCGGGTTAGTTGCTGCCAAATAGGCGCGACCAGAAGCCTGGTTTTGGGGGATTCTCGGTCTGAAAGTCAAAGTTCGGGTTGTAGATCGGCGGTGGGGTGATGGTTTCGCCGTTGACCGGCTCCATTGTCTCCGCCGCTGGCGAGCCAACGTTACCGTTGCCTACGCCGCTGGGTTTGGCCGCCGCCGCTTCCTGGCGCGATTTCAGGCGAACGATGAGGTCGGCTAGCATCTCGAGTCTGCGGTCCGTGGCGTGGTTGGGATCCTGGCCGTCGTTTGCCTCCGCCCCTTGCACTTCCCGCATGCGATGCAAGATGAATCCTAGGGACTGCGCCAGCAAATCAAGCTGTGTCTCGGTTTTTTTGGCGTTTTCGACCAGACATTCGGCGAACTCGACGATCTTCTTGTCACGGTCGTCCTGGGAATGGATGTGCCGGGCGATGGCGGCGATATCATTCGCAGAACTTTGTTCGGTGCCGATACGCTCCGCCACGGCGCTTAATTTTTCTGCCGCCTCGCGGCTCCGATCGACTTGCGCCTGAAGGTCTCGCGCCGCTCTGTCCAATGCGCTTGGGGTTACGCCGGCAGCCACACCGGGGGTGGCTTCTGCCCTAGGTGAATCGCCCAGCTCCGCGTTGGCTGTCTCAGTGATTGCGTGAGTGACCCATTCGCCAAGATACATGCGTTGTCGCCCGGCGGCTTTTGCCGCCAGCGCTCGCGCCTCTTGACCGACGCCTCGAACCGACCAAGGTGATACCGGCTTTCGCATGCCCTTCCCTCCGATGCGAAGCATAACGTGTAAGACACCTGTCGCACGGTTCTAATATACGCAAACTATGTGTGATTTCAAATGTTTGACAAACTGATGAACGACTGCTGCCCAGCTCGGGCGCTGTCTTCAGCGACCGGCGTCAACAGCCGCGAAGCCCGAAAGGTTCAGGATGTCAGACACAGTTGCGCCCAATTGGAGAATCTGCACTGGTTTCTCCAAGCCGACGACGAGCGGCCCGATGACCGTTCCACCGCCCAGCTTGTTGACCAACTGAGAGGTGATATTTGCGGCATGCAAATCCGGCATGATGAGTACGTTCGCCGGTCCGGACAGTCGGCAAAATGGGTATAGACGCATGAGTTCAGGATCTAAGGCCACGTCCGCCGACATCTCGCCGTCGAATTCGAAGTCGACCTCCCGCTGGTCGAGAATGTCGACCGCGGCACGCACGCCCTCGGCCGTCGGGTCACCAGCCGGGTTTCCAAAAGTCGAATAAGATAACATCGCGACCCGGGGTTCGTGGCCGAGGGCCCGGGCCTGACCCGCGGCTTGGACTGCGACATCCGCCAACGCCTCGGGCGACGGCCGTTGGTGGATGATGCTGTCGGCGACGAACACGGTTTTACCCCGGGTGATGATCAGGGTGAGTCCGAAGACACGCTGTCCGGCCGGCGGCTCCAGCACCCGGGAGACGCGGTCGAGCGATGCCCAGTAGCTGCGTGTCAACCCGGTGACCATGGCGTCGGCATCGCCCAAACCGACCATGCAAGCGGCAAAGACATTACGGTCCAAATTGATCATTCGTTTACAGTCGCGCAGCAGGTCGCCTTTGCGCTGGCGACGCTCGTAGAGGTAATCGACGTAACGCTGGGTATCCTCGCTGGTCTCGGCGTTTCGCACCTCGAGTGGCTGTACCGAGCCGAGCCCAACCGAACTCATGACCTCGCTGACGTGTTCCTCGCGGCCAACCAATACAGGGGTGCCATAGCCGTTCGCGCGCCATAGGGCGGCGGCACGAATGATCTTCTCCTCCTCTCCCTCGGCGAACACGATGCGCATCGGGTTGGCCCGCACCCGCTCGAAGATCAACTGCAAACTCGACGCCGTGGGGTCGAGCCGGGCGCTGAGCTCGTTGCGGTAGGCGTCCATATCGATGATCGGCCGCTTGGCGACGCCCGAGTCCATCGCCGCCTGGGCCACCGCTGGCGCTACCCGCGAGATCATGCGTCCGTCGAACGGTTTAGCGATGATGTAGTTGCGCCCGTACTGGAGCCTGCTCTCAGCGTAGGCGGCGGCGACCTCGTCGGGCACGTCCTCGCGCGCCAGCGCAGCGATCGCTTTGGCGGCTGCCACCTTCATGTCTTCGTTGATCGTCGTCGCCTGCACGTCCAAGGCCCCGCGAAATATGTAGGGAAAGCCCAACACGTTGTTGACCTGATTGGGATAATCCGAGCGGCCCGTGGCGATGATGGCGTCATCGCGCACCTGCTGGATTTTCTCGGGTGTAATTTCGGGGTCCGGGTTTGCCATGGCGAAAACCAACGGATTCTCTGCCATCGAAGCGACCATGTCCTGGCTGACGGTGTCTTTCGCCGATAGACCGAGAAACACATCGGCGCCATCCATCGCTTCCTCGAGCGTGCGCTTGTCGGTGGCCACGGCATGGGCGGATTTCCATTGATTCATCGCCTCCTCGCGGCCCTGATAGATGACTCCTTTGGAATCGCAGAGCAGGGCGTGGTCATGCCGCACGCCGAGAATTTTTATCAATTCTAGGCAGGCGATCCCGGCGGCGCCGGCGCCGCTCACCACGACCCGGGTACGCGCAAAATCACGGCCGGTCAGCTCCAGACCGTTGATCAGCCCGGCGGCGGCAATGATGGCGGTGCCATGTTGGTCGTCGTGGAACACCGGAATGTCGAGGAGTTCGCGCAAGCGCTGTTCGATGATGAAACACTCCGGGGCCTTGATGTCCTCAAGATTAATGCCGCCGAAGCTCTTGCCGAGAAAGCGGATGCAATTGATGAAGTCGTCGACGTCCTCGGTATCGACCTCGATATCGATGCCGTCGACGTCGGCGAAGCGCTTGAATAGGACGGATTTGCCCTCCATCACCGGCTTCGAAGCAAGTGCACCGAGGTTTCCCAAGCCCAGGACTGCAGTTCCGTTGGACACCACGGCCACGAGGTTGCCCTTTGCGGTGTAATCGTAAGCGAGTGCCGGATTTTCGGCGATCGCTAAGCACGGCGCAGCTACGCCCGGCGAATACGCCAGGCTGAGATCGCGCTGATTGGTCAGCGGTTTGGTCGGCAGAATCGACAGCTTACCTGGTCGCCCGCGCGCATGGAAGCGCAGCGCTTCCTTGTCCGTTAGATCGTCCTTGCCCATCGCGCTAACTACCAATCCACTGCGTTGCTGTCCCAGCCGACCGAGGCGCCGGCGAGCGGCTAGACTGTAAGGACTGGCGCCGGATAGGTCAAAGAGGTTGACGACACCCGGCCACCGTGGTGTTAGCTTGCAAGTCGTACCGCCTGCAACGCACCGGCATTAGCTGTCGGTCGTTGGGGGTAGCGTTTCGCGCCGACTCGATTAATCGCGAGGCCAGACGCCGATCAAGTGGAAACTCAGGTGAACAAATCGAGCCAAAGCGAAGAGCGGGTCGGCACGACACCGGTCATGGCCCAGTATTTGCGCCTTAAGGAAGCCCATCCCGGAAGCCTGCTATTCTTTCAGATGGGTGACTTCTACGAGCTGTTCTTTGAAGATGCTGTGTGCGCTTCCCAGGCTCTGGATATCGCGCTCACCCGCCGCGGCAAACACGACGGTCAAGATATTCCGATGTGTGGAGTTCCCATTCGTTCGGCCGACGCCTATCTGGCGCGGCTCACTCGAAAAGGCTTTAAGGTTGCCGTATGCAACCAGTCCGAACGTCCTGAGGAAGCGCGCCGGCGCGGCACCAAGGCGGTTGTACGTCGCGACGTGGACCAGGTCGTAACCCAAGGCACCCTGACCGCGGAAAGCCTGCTGGACGGCCGTACTGCCAATTATCTCGCTGCCCTGGCCCACGCCGGCGGCGATCTGGCCCTGGGGTGGCTCGACGTGTCCACTGGCGAGTTCAACGTCGCGCCCTGCGACGGCGCCAGTCTCGAATCCCATCTCGCGCGGATCGGCCCGGGCGAGCTTCTGGTCCCCGAGCCAACCTTGCAAAATCCCGAATTTTTCGATGTGTTTGGTGCTTGGAAATCGGCGCTAACGCCGCAACCAACAACGCTGTTCGAAAGTCAAGCCGGGAAACGCCGATTGAAGGAACTCTACGGCGTATCCGTGCTCGATGCCTTTGGCCAATTTGGTCGCGCCGAGCTGTCAGCTTGCGGTGCATTGGTAGCCTATGTCGAGCTCACGCAAAAGGGACGCCTACCAAGGCTGGCACCCCCGCGCCTTTTGCGACCGGGATCGCGCTTTGCGATGGATGCTGCCACACTTCGCAATCTTGAACTCGTGGCCACACTTTCCGGCGAGCGGTCGGGAAGTCTGTTGGCGGTCATCGACCGAACGCTCACCAGTGCCGGCGCGCGTTTGCTCAGTGGCCGCCTTACCTCACCTCTCACCGATTCCCAGGCCATCAACCATCGGCTCGACACGGTGGACCACTTCGTAACCCGTAGCCGGTTGCGACAGGAGGTGCGTGAGGGATTGCAACGCTGCCCCGACGTTGCTCGGTCGCTCTCCCGGCTCACCTTGGGCCGTGGTGGGCCGCGAGATTTGGCGGCGCTGCGTGATGGGTTGACCCTCGCCGGTACGCTCCGCCGGGTCATGCGGGCACCGAGCCTGGCGCCGCCGAAGGAAACTGCTAGGCTCGTCGCCGAACTCGGCGAGCACGACCCGCTGGTTGAACGCTTGACGCGGGCTTTGAAACCAGACTTGCCGGTCTTGGCCCGAGACGGTGGCTTCATTGACGAAGGCTACAGTGCAGCACTAGACGAGTTGACGGCCCTGCGCGACGAGAGCCGGCGCCTGGTCATGGCGCTCGAAGCACGCTACCGCGAGGAAACTAACGTCCCAGCCCTAAAGGTGAAACATAACAACGTGTTAGGGTACTTCATCGAGGTCACGCCCATCCACGCCGAGAAAATGGGCGAGCCCTTCATTCACCGACAAACTTTGGCCGGTGCAGTGCGCTACACCAGCGTCGAACTTGGCGAGCTAGAGGGCAAGATTGCCAGCGCCGCGGAGCGCGCGCTACAACTGGAGATCAGACTCTTCGCCGACTTGGCCGGGGAGGTGGGCGCGCGGGCGGATGAGATCGACCGCGCCGCGCGGGCGTTGGCGCGCATCGACTGGGCCGCGGCGTTGGCGGAACTAGCGGTCGAAAAAAATTATTGCCGGCCTAGGGTTGATGAAAGTGTTTCCTTCGACATTCGCGGTGGGCGTCATCCGGTGGTGGAGGCGGTGACCGACGCGGGGTTCGTGGCCAATGATTGCGATCTCGGCGCTCAACAGCGGCTATGGCTGATTACGGGACCTAACATGGCGGGAAAAAGCACCTTTTTGAGGCAAAACGCGTTAATCGCCATCCTCGCCCAAATGGGGTCGTTCGTCCCAGCGAAGGAAGCGCATATCGGCGTCGTTGATCAGCTGTTCAGCCGGGTGGGCGCGGCGGACGACCTCGCGCGGGGGCGTTCGACCTTCTTGGTCGAAATGGTAGAAACCGCCGCTATCCTCAATCAGGCGAGCGAGCGAGCACTGGTCATCCTCGACGAAATCGGCCGCGGTACTGCGACTTTCGATGGCCTCTCCATCGCTTGGGCCAGCCTCGAACACGTACACGAGGTCAACCGTTGCCGCGCTTTGTTCGCCACCCATTACCACGAGCTTACGGCGCTTACCGCAACCTTGAGCGCGCTGTCCTGTCACAGCATGCGGGTCAAGGAATGGCGCGACAAGGTGATATTTCAGTATGCCATCGACGCCGGCGCAGCGGATCGCTCCTACGGCATTTACGTCGCCCGTCTCGCGGGCTTGCCGAAGGCGGTCGTCGCCCGCGCGGAAGAGGTGCTCGCGACGCTGGAAAGCGGGCGTTCCGATGGCGCGCTTTCACGCCTCGCAGATGATCTGCCGCTGTTTCGCGCTGCGCCGACCGAAGCGCCGGCGCGAACCTCGGTCGTCGAGGAAGCGCTCGACAAAATTTTCCCCGATGAACTTTCACCGCGTAGCGCGCTCGAGGCTTTGTATCGTTTGAAATCCCTGCGCGAGGACACCTGAGAAACCGCCATGGCAGGCGCCGGACCGCGTGAGCGGATCATCGATCACCGAGCTTTGCGCGATGATCTCGACGACCTCGCAGGACGCTTCACCGACGAACCAGCGGAGTTGTGCGCTGCCCTCGTAGCGCGATGCAAGTCGGGGCTGGCCGAAGGCCGCGTCGAAATAAGCTGGCGATTTGAACGGGGTGCGTCCGGCTCAGCCGTTGCCGCCGCCAACAGTTATCTCATCGACCAGCTCGTCCAAGCGCTGTTCTTCACCGCCCGGCATCAATTTCGCCCCTCTGAGAAAAACACCGAAGACCTCACGATCGTCGCTGTAGGCGGCTACGGACGTGGCGAGCTTGCACCCCATTCCGACATCGACATTTTGTTCCTCGTTTCCGAGGCGGTCCCTTCTTGGTCGGAAAAGGTGATCGAGCTCATGCTGTACGTTCTCTGGGATCTCGGGCTCACCGTCGGCCACGCAGTCCGTTCGATCACCGACTGCCTGCGTCTTGCGGCGGCCGACGAGACGGTCGCCACAGCGCTTATCGACGCCCGGCTCGTGGCCGGTGATCGCTCTCGGTTCGGCGATCTTCGCCGGCGATTCGCGGATTGGCTTTCGAACGACGACGCATTTGTGCGTGCCATCCTCTCGGAACGCGATGAACGCCATCGGCGCATGGGCGATTCCCGCTATGTTGTGGAACCCAATGTTAAACATGGCAAGGGGAGCTTGCGCGACCTTCACAACCTGTACTGGATCGCCAGAGCCCGCTGCCGCGTGCGTACAATGCACGCGCTGGTAAGTCACGGATGGCTCACCGAGGCCGAATACCGCCGTTGTCTCGCTGCCCAGCGGTTTCTCTGGACGGTGCGCTGCTACCTCCATTTTCTTGCTGATCGCGCCGAAGAACGACTGACCTTCGACGCACAAGGAGAAATCGCTCAATGCATGGGGTTCATCGCAGATTCCGGTGCCCGCGCCGTCGAGAGATTCATGAAACGCTACTATCTGGTGACCCGAGATGTTGGCGACCTCTCCCGTATCCTCATTGCCGAACTTGCCGGCGAGCCTCGGCGCCGAGCAGAGCGACGCACGATTGGTGGATTTGCTGTTGAAAACGAACGGCTCACTTTGCAAGCCGACGCCGAACTCGTCCGCGAACCCGTACGTATGCTGCGCCTTTTCCACGTTGCCGAGACCCAGGGAATTGGAATTAGTCCCCACGCCCTGCGCCTGGTCATCCGCAATCAGCAGCGGATCGACGGCGCCGTACGCGCGGACCCAAAAGCCAACCGCCTATTCGTCGAACTGCTAACCTCGAGACGTGACCCGGAAGGTACGCTTCGGCTTATGAACGAGGCCCGCATTCTAGGCCGTTTCATCCCCGAATTCGGCCGCGTGGTGGCGCAAACGCAGCACGATACTTACCATGTCTACACGGTCGACGAGCACACCATTCGCGCGGTCGGCGTGCTATCCAAGATCGAGCGTGGCGCCATGCGTGACACGCTTCCCTTGGCAACGTCGGTGTTTCCCGAAATTCTATCCCGCCGAGCTTTGTATTTGGCGGTATTCCTTCACGATATCGCCAAGGGACGCGGCGGTGATCATTCTATCCTCGGAGCGGAGCTGGCGCGTACATTGGCGCCGCGCCTCGGCTTTACCGACGAGGAAACGGAAACCGTTTCTTGGCTGGTGCGCCATCATTTGCTGTTCAGTCTCACGGCGTTTAAGCGCGACGTGCACGACCCGAAAACGGTCAGCGATTTCGTCGCGGAGGTGCGGTCGTTGGAGCGCCTCCGCTTGCTTCTGGTCCTGACCAAGGCGGATATTTGCGCGGTCGGTCCCAAGGTGTGGAACGGTTGGAAGGGGGCGCAGCTCCACGAACTCTATGTTCACGCGGCGGAGCGAATTTCCGGCGGACACCGGGCGCCCGGCAAGCCGGCTCGGGTCGCCGCAGCCAAAACGGCCTTGCGCAATCGTCTCTCTGGCTGGAGCGACACCGCCATCGACCGCCACACGGAACGCTTGTATCCACCCTATTGGTTGGCCGTGGACGGCGATACCCATGTCCGGCACGCCGAAATGATCGCCGAAGCGGAGAAGTCGAACCAAAGTTTTACCCTGGATATGCGGCCAAATGAGTTTGAGGCCGTTGCCCATGTCGAATTCTTCGCCGCGGATCAGTGGGGTTTGTTCGCCGACGTGGCCGGCGCCTTCGCTCTGGCCGGCGCCAACATCGTCGGGGCACAGATCTTTACCACTCGGGACGACATGGCCCTCGACCGTTTCAGCGTTCAAGATTCTCAGGGTGCGGCGTTCGATTGCCTGCATGGACGGAATCGCCTTGTCGGGCTCATTACCAACGTTCTGAACAATGAAATCGACATCGGTCAAGCGCTGGCAGAACAGCGGAATTGGCCACCCCGGACCGAGGTGTTTCGTGTCGAGCCTCGGGTGCTGATCGACAACAACGCCAGTACCCGGCATACAGTCATCGAAGTCAACGGCCGCGACCGGCCCGGACTATTATATGAAGTGACTCGGGCGCTCCACCGGCTCGACCTGACCATCGTCTCCGCCCATGTCTCAACTTTTGGCGAGAGCGCGGTGGACGTGTTTTATGTCAAGGACTCTATCGGTCAGAAAGTTTCCGGTGAACCCAAGCTGGCATCAGTGCGCGCTGCGCTCTTGAAGACTCTGACTTTGACCGACGATTCCTTGCTGTCTGCCAAGTCCGCAGCCGGGTAAGCTGCGCCAATATCGTTCAACCTTTCCCCACGTGCTCTAGCGGCGAGAGGATCCACAGGAGTTCCGCCTGGGACGGGTCGACATTGCGGCGGCGGCCGGCGATTTCAGACAGCGGCACCGTCGTCATGTGGTCGTTGCGCAAGCCGACCATAACGCCGGTGATGCCCTCGGCAAGGATCTCCACCGACCGCGCGCCATAACGCAGGGCGAGCATGCGGTCGAAGGCGGTAGGGGTACCGCCGCGTTGGATATGTCCCAGGATTGTGGTGCGCGAATCGATACCGGCGCCAAGCAGGATTTCGGCGAGTTTCACCGAGACGCCACCAAGCTTTTCATATCCCGCCGCGGTCATCTTTCCCCGCGCCAGGGGCTTTCCATCCTCGTCCATGATCACGGCGCCCTCGGCGACGACCAGGATAGCGTATTCGCGGCCCCGCGACTTCAGCCCCTGGGCCCAAGCAACGACGTCCGCCAGAGCCGCCGGCGCCTCGGGAATGAGTACGAGATCTGCCTCGCCGGCGATTCCCGCGTGACTGGCGATCCAACCGGAATAACGGCCCATGACTTCAACGATAAGGATGCGACCGTGGGCAGCCGCCGTGGTATGCAACCGATCTATGGCTTCGCAGGCGGTTTGCACCGCCGTATCGAAACCGAAAGTTTGATCGGTGCCGACGATATCGTTGTCGATGGTTTTCGGTACGCCCACAACCGGAAGCCCCAGTTGGTGAAAGCGGTGACTGGTGGTCAGGGTGCCGTCGCCACCGATGGCGATGAGCCCATCGAGGTCTAGATCAGAAAATCCGGTGAGCACCATGTGCTCTTCGTTCTTATCGAAGGGATCGTATCGGCGCGTTCTGAGCTCGGTGCCACCCTTGACCAGCCAGCGGTGTGTTACATGGCTGTCCAAGGCCATGGTGTCCTTGTCGCGAAGACCCAACCAGGAACGGCGGATGCCGACCATCTCGACACCCAGGGCTTCCGCCCGCAACACGCAGCCGCGAATCACCGCGTTGAGACCGGGCGCGTCGCCGCCGCCGGTCAGCACACCAAATTTTCTCGTCGCCGCCATCAGCGAAACGCTTTCCAGGCGAAACCGAGGTTTCGAATGACCGGAGATGCCGGCAAAATTGCCCCCTTAAGTATTGAGCTTGTCTGGCATTCTCATCCTGCCGAGCCCCGAGTGGCAAGTGTCAAGCTCGCCACTGCGCCCGTGTTTTTCTCTGATATCGGCTTCAGCCAGTGATCACCAGAGCATTGGCGCAAAATTATCGCGATTTCCGGTTCGGATTATTGGAGGCTGAATTCGGCGGCGAGTATTGGAGCCGGCTGCAGATATGGGGCATTTCCGGTTGGTGGGTTTCTTGGTCGCCAAAAGGCAACAATCAGATCTTATGCGAACCGATATCGCTACTCACGCAGAGTTTGATGGGATTCGATCCAGGAGCGAGACTTCAACTACGCAGCTCTTACGCCGTTGATAAAGTTGTTTATATCGTTTTGCAAAGATTCGGAATGTTGGGCCAGTTCNNGACAAGCCGATCGGCCGAAGTGCGGGTGTCGCCCGACGCCTGCGTCACACCTGAAATATTTTGCGAGACTTCGCTGGTACCGACCGACGCCTGCTGGACGCTGCGGCTGATTTCGGCAGTCGCGGTGCCTTGTTCCTCGACGGCGGCGGCAATTGTCGCGGAAATCTGACTGAGCTCGTCGATGGCTTTGCCGATTGTCTCGATATCAGCGACCGTATCGGCCGTGACCTCCTGAACCGAGGATATTTGTGCGGCGATCTCTTCGGTGGCTTTTCCGGTCTGGCTCGCTAAGTTTTTCACCTCCGCCGCGACCACGGCAAATCCCTTGCCGGCATCGCCAGCCCGCGCCGCCTCGATGGTCGCGTTGAGCGCCAAAAGATTCGTTTGTTCGGCGATATCGCTGATCAGGTTTACGACCTCGCCGATCTTTTGCGACGCCGTTACCAAGCCTTGCACAGTTTTGTTCGTGTTGTTGGCCTGGGTCACCGCATCGCGCGCCTTTTGCGCCGATTCGCTGACCTGGCAGTTGATTTCGTTGATTGAGTTCGACAGTTCCTCGGTCGCTGCGGCGACGGTGTTGACGTTGGTCGAGGCTTCACCCGACGCTCGTTCCACATTGGTCGCCTGCTCGGTGGTTTGTTCAGCGGTCGCGACCAGCGAATTCGCGGTGTCGTGAAGCTGTTCCGCTGACTTGGCCAACCCGTTTACAGTCACCGCGGCTTGCGATTCGAACGCCTTCGTCAACTCGTCGATGCGCCGCTCGCGCGTTTTCTTGATTTCGCGCGCTTGTCTCCTTTCCCCAGCAACCTTTTCCGCCTCTTTGGCGTTATCCAAGAGGACCTGAATCGCCTTCCCAATATCACCGATCTCGTCACCCCGCTTACCGGTGGGAACGGACACTTCCAGATCTCCATCCGCGAGCCTTTTCATTAATTTGGCCATGGCAACAAGTGGTTTGGCGATCTCTCGGGAAAGAAGTAGCGTCGCCGCGACCCCAACCAGTATGCTAATGATGATCGCGCCAATTTGAACGGCGAAAATGGTATCGGATGTCGCGATGACTTCTTGCTGATAGTCAAAGCCCTCGGTGGCCGATAATTCGACCAGGGTATCAATCTTCGCCTCGATCGATCCCAAGTGTTCACCCTGGCGCTCATCCAACTCGCTCAAGGTGATCGACCCTGCCACGATTTCCTCAGACAGTTCCTCCCACGATGTCTGCCAATTCTCAAGCAGTTCATAAACTTCGGCGACGACCGCTTGGCCGGCGTCACCCAGCATGCGTTCTTCGACGATTTCGATATCCTCGAGTACCAGCTCCGCAAGTTCGTCGATAACTTCGATTTGCTCGTCCGCATCGACCGCGTCTCTGGCCGCCACGGTTTGGCTAATCGTACGGTTCATTTTGATGAAGTTGGACAAGGCGCTGCGCGCAAAGCTCGTCGACATCAGGGGGTAGTCGTACATTTCCGTCGCAAGGTCGCTGACCCGGTTGATGCTGACCAAGGCACTCAGACCGGCAATCACCGTCAATGCAATGAGAACCGCAAATCCTGTGAGAAGTTTGCTGGGAATATTCATGTTGTCGCACCCCTGCTGTCGAACGAGCCCCGCATGATTATTGGACGGTGACCTTTAGCTTCATTTTTGGATGGATGGCGCAACGCACCTTCACTTTCCCGGCGTTATCAAACGTGATTGCGTCGGAGGCGCCGGGTTCCTGTTTTCCGAGGTTGAATTTCTGAACCTTGGACTTCGAGTAGATGTTGTGGGTGTACTCGTCGGCATTGGTGAAGGTGATGGAGTCTCCAACCGCCAAGGAGATTTCCTTGATGTCGAATTGTTTTCCCTGTTGGGTAACGGTGAAGGTCTCCGCCTGTGCGGTGCCGGCAGCGAAGAGGAGGGTGGCCGCAATGGCCACCCCAGCGTTCGCACGCATATCCTCTACTCCTGAACTTTAAGTTTGGTGACGACCATCGATTTGCCGTTCGGCAATACCGGCAGCGGGACAGGATCATCCCGGCTTGTCAGGGTCGCCAAGAAGAAGATCAGGTCGATCTTTTCCGCCTGCGTCAGGTTGAGCGGCTTCATATCGCTGGACAGGCTCGGGCGCTTGACGCCATCTTCGTCATAGTGGTTGATGACCGCCAACAAATCCGCCAATGAACCGTCGTGCATGTACGGGCCGCGGAGCTCGACATTGCGCAAGGTCGGGGTCTTGAAAGCGTGGGCCATGGCTTCGATCTCAGGCAATATGTCGCCGCGGCCATTGTCGTCGTCGGGCAACCCGATGTCGTGGAAGCTGTCGTCCGTGAAATTCCAGCCAGAATGGCAGGCGGTGCAATTGGCCTTGCCGTTGTAAAGATCAAAACCGCGCTTCGCCGCTTCGGAAATCGCTAGCTCGTCGCCGGCAATCCATGAATCGAACGGCGCTACGGCGGAAACTACGGTGCGCTCATACGTGGCAATGGCCTTCGCCAGATTCTCGATCGAAATTCCTTCGTTCGGGAAGGCGACATTGAACAGCGTGCGGTATTCGGGAATCGCTTGCAGCTCGGTGACCAGCTCGTCGAGGTCTTGGTTCATCTCGACATCCGCGGCGATCGGCCCCAGGGCTTGCTCTTCCAAACTCTCAAACCGGTCGTCCCACATCAAGAGCTCGGACCAGGCGAGGTTCAAGATGGTCGGCGTCTTGCGGCCCAGGCGAACCATCCCGTGGCCGAAGCCGGTGGGCAGACCATCACCCCAAGCGAAGCTCGGGTTATGGCAGGTACCGCAAGATATGTGGTTGGCACCCGACAGCCGCGGGTCAAAGAACAGCGTCTCGCCCAGCTTCGCCTTTTCTACCGTGTAGGGATTGTCGGCGGGATGCGGAACGGAACTCGGACGCACATACTCGGCCTTCCACTCGTCGCGCGATTTCTCCGCAGCGGAAACGGGCGAAAAGGATGCGGCGATCGCCGTCACGGCGACGCCCAGGATCAATTTTTTCATCTTCAAAATCCCCTACTAATATAGGCGGACGCGAGGTCAGCCTGGGATGGTCGAATTGTTCCCCATCGTTCAACCAACCCTCCGCTGGTGAGCGGATCCCCGATCGGAGACGTAAAATAGGCGGTGATGGCAAACGGATGGGATACTCCATAAGATTCGTTTCCAAATCGTGAATGGAGAAGCAATTACCGAAAGAGTGAACAAGCAGTACTTGAAGTTAAAATAATTCTAAACTGTTAAATAGTAGGCTTATATAACTGCATCGTCTTGTTAGTATTGAGGGTAAATACCTAACTCTGATAGATTAATCTTCTGGAGGAAGCAACCCGGCTACTGACCGCGGCGGGATAGGATATGCTCCTTAATGCTTAGTTATATGATGACAACTTAGCACTGGGTTGCCACATGGCTGCGATTACGATTCCGGTCCGCGAATGGATGGGTTCGCGCACCTACCCATAAATATGTTGTTCTTGTTCGTAGTCTTGGCCACTAGGCCCGCCGAGCCGGGCAATCGTGTCGACAGGAGCAATACCGATATGTATGATATAACGTAAATTCCCGTTCGACAGGCCGAGGTGAAACACGCTCGGGCGTCTTAATGACACAATTCACACCTTTTCCATCCGCCTCCCACGATCACACGAGCTGTGTCGCCGATGCCGTGGCGACAGCCGCGTCATTGTGCGAACGGCGAGGCGCCCGCTTGACTGCGGTGCGTCGGCGCGTGCTGGAACTGGTTTGGGGTAGCCACGAGCCGGTTGGCGCGTACGAAATTCTGGAGATTCTGCAAAAGGACGGGCGTTCGGTGGCGCCACCCACCGTATACCGGGCACTCGATTTCCTTCTCGCTCATGGACTGATACACCGTATCGAATCGATGAACGCGTTTGTTGGCTGTGCCCACCCGGACGAACCTCACGGCGGGCAATTCCTGATTTGCCGTGATTGCGGTACCGCTGCCGAACTGGACGACCAGTCGATCGCCGAGGCCGTCGCCCATGGCGCGGAGGCGCTCGGATTCGAAGTTCAGGATCAAACTGTCGAGGTTTCCGGCTTGTGCCCAAGCTGCCGAGAGCGGCAGGGAGACAACCGTGACGCCAATCCTAGGGCGTGATGCGTCGGTCCTAGCGGAGGTCGCCGGACTTTCACTTCGCCTCGGACCCAGAGAAATCCTTGATCGTGTCGACCTCACCGTTCGCGCCGGCGAGATTGTCAGCCTCATCGGACCGAACGGTGGCGGGAAAACCAGTCTTTTGCGTGTCCTGCTTGGCCTCGTCAAGGCCGATTCCGGCCGCATAAGTCTGCGCCCGGGCATCCGACTCGGCTACATGCCGCAACGCCTTTACATTGATGAGGTCTTGCCACTGACGGTTGCACGGTTTCTCGAACTGGGCAATGGAAACCGTGGCGATAGGGCGACCGCCTTGGCCGAAGTGGGGGCCGACGAAATACTGGACAGCCCGATACAGGCTGTTTCCGGCGGCGAGATGCAGCGGGTGCTGTTGGCGCGGGCACTCATTCGGTCTCCAGACCTGCTGGTATTGGACGAACCGGCCCAAGGTGTCGACGTAGGCGGGCAGTCGGATATGTTCGCCCTCTTGAGTCGTATCCGCGATCGTCGAGGATGCGGGATTTTGTTGGTTTCCCACGATCTTCATTTGGTCATGACGGCTACGGACAAGGTGGTGTGCCTCAACCGCCACGTTTGTTGCACCGGCCAGCCGGAATCGGTAAGCCAGCATCCAGAGTATATTGCCCTGTTCGGCGCTGCGGCTAGCCGGAGATTCGCGATCTATAGCCACAACCACGACCATGGTCACGACGCCAAGGGGGCCGTTGTGTCGACCGATGGCCATTCTCGGACCGGAAACGATGGATGATTTCCTAATTCGGGCGGCGATTGCCGGGATTGGCGTCGCGCTGGTGGCAGGTCCCCTCGGGTCGTTCGTCGTTTGGCGTCGCATGGCCTATTTCGGCGATACCCTAGCCCACTCGGCCTTACTCGGCGTCGTCTTGGGATTTCTCCTCGGCATTGATTTGAACCTGGGCGTGATCGCCGTATGCGTTTGCGTTGCCGCCCTGCTCTTGGCCTTGCAGCGTCAGCGGCGCTTGGCCGGAGATACC
Organism: Alphaproteobacteria bacterium; assembly: GCA_012267605.1. GTDB lineage: Bacteria > Pseudomonadota > Alphaproteobacteria > JAAXGF01 > JAAXGF01 > JAAXGF01. The sequence goes on from JAAXGF010000343.1 coordinate 15,438, forward strand.
CTACTCGGGATCCTGTCCCACAGCACGCTTTCACTCGGATTGGTGGCGCTGGCGTTTATGGACAGCGTGCGGCTTGACCTCATGGGGTATCTCTTCGGCGATCTCCTCGCCGTCACCAAGGGAGACATTGCCTGGGTTTGGGGTGGCGGCCTCGCCGCACTTGCAGTATTGGCGTTCATTTGGCGATCGTTGCTCGCCATCACCGTTCACGACGAGCTGGCACGGGTCGAAGGAGTGAACGCAGCCTATGTTCGCCTGACCTTCGTATTGTTGATCGCCGTCGTCATCGCCGTGGCCATGAAAGTGATCGGCATCCTGCTGATCACAGCGCTTTTAATTATTCCCGCGGCGACAGCACGCCGGTTCGCCAGCACACCGGAGCAAATGGCCATCGTCGCTGCCGGATTCGGCGCCCTTGCCGTCTGCGCGGGCTTGATCGGGTCTATGCAATGGGATACCCCGTCCGGACCATCGGTCGTGGT